>JAJQHF010000141.1 GCA_021199975.1 Candidatus Gastranaerophilales bacterium | reverse complement strand
AAAATTGACTGAAAAAAATATACTCATGCAAAAATCTGCCAAAAATTATTTAAATAGTGAGAAAAACTTATGTTTATAAAACTTAATATTTTTGTGGCGGAGAGGAGCGGATTTTGCGCAAGGGTAAAATCCGAGTAAGTGAGGACATAATTATACGGCAGCGGAGCATAGTATGCGGCTTGCCTGAAAACATCAAAATCAAAGACACATAGGCGGCAGAATGCGACACTAGATTAGATTAAAAATTAAATAAAAGTACTATAAAGCAGTTCTTTTTGCTTTCTTGTAAGCTGCTTAATTCTGTATTCTTCTTTTTGTGCTTCCTGCTTTGTTTTAAATTCTTTTGTATAAACAAGCTTTAATGGTTTGTTTGCTTTAGTAAATTTAGCGCCTTTGCCTTCGAAATGTAATTTATATCTTTTTTCAACATTATCTGTATAACCGCAATATAATTTATTATTTACAGTTAGAATTAAATATACATAATAATTTTTTTCAGTTTCCATTATTTTGAGAAATCTCATTTAGTATTGATATTATATTATCATAGTTCAATTCTGTTACTAATTTATGCCTGTATTCGGCGCCGCCAAATATGTTTTTGATATAGCAGGGATAGAATTTTCTGAAAAATTTAATTCCCTGTTCTTCTCCTCTGAACTTTATTTCAAAATCAAGGTGATTTTTCAGCATTGAAAGCTTTTCGTTTAAAGAGGGTTCTTTAATTAAGATACCTTCATTTAAATATTTTTCAATTCTGCCGATTAAAGATAAATCTCCCATAACAGCTCTTCCTATTGCAACTCCGTCTGCTTTTGAAATTTCAAGACATTTTTTTGCACTTTCGGGGCTTGTAATATCACCATTTGCAAAGTACGGGATATCAATTTCTCCTCTTAATTTTGAAAGTTCCGCCCAATCTGCATTTCCTGAATATAATTGACTGCGAAATCTGGCATGAACGGTAACCGCATCAGCACCTGCTTCTTGCATTTTTTGTGCAAATTCTATAAAATTTTTTGTATCTTGGCTCCACCCTAACCGAAATTTGCATGTTACAGGTATTTTTACCGTATTTTTGACAGCCGTCACAATATCTTTTGCAAGTTCGGGATTCTTCATTAAAGAACAACCGTCATTTCCTTTAACAATTTTATTTATGGGGCAGCCCATGTTAATATCTATTATTGAAGCTTTATGTTCCGATATTTTAGCAGCTTTTGCCATTAAATCAGGTTTATGTCCTTCTATTTGAAAAGCTATCGGGGTATCTTTTTCATTTGATACAGAAATATTGCTGTCCGGTTTTTGAACTAAAGCTTCAGAACTAATCATTTCCGTAGTTAAAAGACAAGAAGAGGAATATTTTCTTATAAGCTGTCTTAATACGAAGTCCGTTATCCCTGCTAAAGGAGCTGATGAAACTATACTGTTTAATGTTAAATCTCCTATTTTAAGCTTAGCTGTTTTTGATGTTAAAGTCATTATTTAATCTCATTTATTCGTGATTCTGCATATTTTTTGTAGTCATTGTCTTCACTGCATAATTCAACATATTTTTGATAATTATGTTTCGCTGATTGATAGTTATCCAGCATATCATAATCAACACCGAGAGAATAGTATGCAATAATCATATCAGGCGCATATTTAAGAGTTGATTTATAATCGGCAATTGCTTTTTGATAATTATTTAATGCGTCAAAAGATAAAGCCCTGTAATAGTATACAGACGCATTATCAGGGGAGCTTTTAAGAACCTTGTCAAATATGGCAACGGCATCATTATATTTTTTCTCATCATACAATTGAACTGCCTGAGTTAACAAATTTTCATTTTGCTTCGCTTTTATATAATCCGCTAATTCTTTAGCCTGAGAGTTTGAAGAATTTTTGCTTAATGCCATATTTGAATATATTTCAGCCTGTTCAAAATTGTTAATATTAGCGTATATTGCCGCAATGTAATACGGTATATCAGAATTATTATCCTTTTCAAGGGCTTTTTTATAATATTCAATTGCTTTTTCATTGTCATTTAAAGATTGATATGAAGCCGCTATACCGATTAAAGATTCTGCCGTAGGAGGATTAATTTTCATATATTCGGCTATAGCTTTTTGATAATTTCCGCTTTGAAAAGAATTGGAAGCAATATTATAATTATTTGCCGCAAATTCATTTTGAACAAGCTCATATTGTTTTTGTACAAGTTCATTATCAGGCTGCAGTGCTTTAGCTTTTACAATTATATCGTACGCTTCATTATACCTTTTCTTTTGTCTGTATGCTTGTGATAAATTTACATACGCATCAATCTTATTTTTATCAAGTTTAATAGTTTGAAGATAATAAACAATTGCATCATCAATTTTATCGGCTTTATGAAGTTCGTAAGCAAATTCATAGTATGAATCTGCATTCATAGGTGAATTTTGAATATTTTTATATAAGAAGTCAAGCACTTCTTCTGCAGGCATAGTATTTTTCAAAAGTTCAAACAGTTCAGCTTTTGCAGCCGCATTTTTAGGATTTAAATTCAAAGCTGCTTTATAGACTGAAACAGCTTCGCTGTCACGTTTTAATTCCTTCAAACACTCTGCTTTATAAACCATAACATTTACATTTTGCGGCTGCATTTGAAGAATTGAATTATATGTATTTAAAGCATCATTATATTTTTTTTGCTCTTGATACAATGTACCTATATTGATTTTTGTATTAATATTTGCAGGATTTAGAGCTTCTGCTTTTTTGTATTCCGCAAGCGCCTCCGAATACCTCTTTTGTTTTTGGTAAATAACACCTAAGTTAGCATGTGATTCCGCATCTTTCGGGCTTTCATCCACTTTTTTCTGCCAAATTCTTTCAAGGGAAGATAAAATATCTTCTCGCTCGGAAGAAGTATTTAGAGCATAACTATACTCTTTTAATGCTGATGAAAAATCATTAAGTTGTTCATAAACTCTTGCAAGTTTTAAATGAACCTCCGTATTGTTTGAATCAACAGCAAGAGAATTTCTGTAAAAAGTTAAAGATTTATCGGGTCTGTTAAGTATTTTATATATATCCCCGATTGAGCTGTTTGCCTCCGCTTTGTATTGCGGGTTATTTAACAACATATAAAAATCATAGGCAGAAGAAGCAAATTCCCCTTTTGTTCTTGATGCTTTAGCCGTTTTATATCTCTGCTCATCCGTAAGTGACGGTTCAAGTATTAAAAGATTTTTTTCCATTGCATCTATTGAACTTTTTGAAATAACATTCGCATTATTTGAAGGAAAATATTTTATGTAAAATAATGCTGATTTTATATCAGAAACAGCTTTATCCGTTGACTTTGCCGTATTATTATAATATTGAGCACGGCTGTTATATGCGTTTGACAAACCTATTAAAGAGGAGCTGTCATCGGGGTTTTCTCTTATTGCTTTTCTGAATTCATTTATTGCACTTGAATATTGTGAACTTTCAAGATATTTTAAACCTTGAAGGTAATTAGGGTTTTCCTGATAATTTTCATCATATACAGTTTCAGCATAAATAGAAGTTTGAAAAAGCAAAATACAAACAAACAGAAATAATAATTGTTTCATATAGTTTTTCTCCTCTGTATTGAATTATTTTATAACAATTTTAAAAATATTCATATAGCAGTAACAAATAAAAAGGTATAATAAATTTACATCAGAAAAGCATATTAACTCACGGGCATTATAAAAAAATATTTATTTAAAAAAACATCGTACATATTGTTAAAGTATATGTACGATGTTTTAAAATTATATTTTAATTTAAAAAGTCCAGCGGCGGAATTTTTTCAAATTTTTGGTATTTTTCAACAGGTATTGTATTAGGAGCTTGCGCTTCCTTTTCAAGACCTCTTTCTAACAGGTCAGTTTGTTTTTTAAGCAGTTTTTCATCTGCACAGGCAATATCTCTGCCTATTGATTTTGCAGAAAGCCTTATGGCTTGTTCTGACGGTGCACCGTCTTTTGCAGCAGTTTCCTGTACTTTGTAGCTTGCCCAATCTTTGGGTAATTCATTTATTTTTAAATATCCTTCATCTTCGCTGAGTCTTTTATCAACTTCATTTTCAAGGATGTTCGTCACATATTTCTTTTGAGATTCAAAATGGCAAGGCAGAACAACTTCTTTCCCTATGACTTCTTCAGGATCTCTTTTTTCTGTTTTCTTGAATATTTCTGCGGCAGCTTGAAGATGCCCTATTTCCATTTGAGTAAATTCTTCCCATATAAGTTTTAATCTTTCATCAGGTTCATCTTTATAGCAGTTATAGTAGTTGCAGGCTTCTGTAAATTCGTGTACAAGCCATTTTTCAAGCATTGTTTCATTCGGGTCAACAAGTGTTTCATACATGGTAACGTGTTCTTCCTCTACGTCGCATATTTCTGCATATAGACGTTTTAAATCCGTATTTCCGTACATAAAACCATGCTCAGCATAATAATTGTGTGTCTGCTGTTCCCCTGAAATTAAAGTTAAAATATTTACCTTGGTTGTCGGAGAGGCTTTATCTTTATCATATGGTTTTCTAATTCTTATTTTATTATCATTATGATGATTTTGGGTAGGACGCCCTATAACTACATCCGTCATATGCTGTACTATTTCATTAGGATCGGTTTCTTCAATTAAATAAGCAAATTGAGAATATCGGTATAAATGGTCAAAATCCTCCAATAATCCGAAATCAAATGTTTCTTTTACGTAATCATCAGGTTCATTTTGAGCAAGCCAGGCAGTTAAATCTACAGCTACCTGTTCATAACCTAAGGTTGTATCCAAAACGGTTTGATTAACGGGAGAAAGCCAATTAACTGTTGTTTGCTGCATATCTTCTATTCTTCTTATATTTACAAGAAGTTTATTCAGTTCTTTATCCTGTGATTTTCTTACAAAACAATGTTTGAAACTCCAAGCTTCTGTTTCAATACCGTTCATAAGGATTTGTCTTGTTCTTGTATAACAATCCGCTTCCATTCTATTAAAAGGACGTCTGACAATATCATGCCAGGTGCGTATTTGTTTTTCTATCGGAATACCTTTTTCTTCTAATAAATTCATATTTTTTCCTTTCTAAATTTAACGTGCAAGGGAGGTAAAAAATTAAAATTTGTATTCCGTTCAAAAATAATTATTTTTTCAAGTTATTCAAATTTTAATCTTTTACCTCCCTTGCACTTGTTTTCTACAAACAAAGAGCATGAGCAAAAAGCTCAGCAACTTTATGGTTATAAAATCTTCCGTCATCTTTTGCAAAAAGATTTTCCCAATGGCTCTCAGCCGAGCCGTCTTGCGAATATGACGGATTTGTCATCATTATATGATGAGTATTAGTATCATATCTGAGCGGAAATAAATCATTTGTCTGCATAAAACTCGGCAGTTTATCGCTTGCACGGTAATATGCAAATAATGCCGTGTTAATTCTGTTAAGACGCTGTTCGTAACTTATACCGCCTTCATAATTATCGTTTTCAATTTCAACACCAGGCGCATAGACTCTGTTATATTTTAATTTTTCGGATAATTCTTTTACCGCATAAAAATCATCACCTGTAATAAAATCAGTTCCGGCATTAAGTCCCATTAATCTGTATCTTTCAAAATCGTCGCTGCTTTTTTCACCTGCAAAGCTGATAGTTGTTTTTCCGCTTCTTGCTCTGATTTCGTTTAATATATACTGCATTTGATGATATTCGGGTAAATCTCCGACCCCTGTATAATGTTCGCAGTCATAGCCGCCTATATGTTTTGCTGAATCTATAAACATAGCTTCAAAGCCCAAATTCATCAATTTTACGCTTTCATTTATATATATTTCTACATGCTCGGGATTGCACCAGCTAAAAGTTTCATCTTCTTTATCAGGATAAGAAACTTTTATTTGATCGGCAGAAATCACAGTTCTAAAACCGGTTTTAATTCCTCTGAAATGGGATAAATCGTTAAAAGCTTTCAATTGTTCTTCGGGTGAAATTTTATCAGTAATACCGTAATCGATAATATTTCTGCTGTACCCTGCGTTTAGTTTAATACCATAAATTGAATTTTCTTCAAAAGGACCTTTATTATAGCTGTCGCCGTATATATTAGGAAAAATTTGAGAAATAATAACACAATTTGCCCAGCTTTTAGCAGACGGCGGTATTGCAGGAAGCAGCTTTATGCAGCTGAAAATTCCGCAGCAAGTACGGTCAGAATTCATTTTTGCTATTGCACGATTATTTAATTCTGTATAATTAGCTAATCTTCCCCAATTATCGCCATAATCAGGAGTTTCTATAAAATCAGGGAATTTTTCATAAAAAATATTGCTCTCACATAATGTAGCAATGCTATCAACTGTTTGTTTTAAATTTCTTTCCAACAGTTCAAAAGGTATTATATTCGCAACCCATTTTTTTGAATTAAAGCAGCCGATAGAATGGTAAGTTCTTTCTTTTGTCCAAATGTCAGGTTCTAACTTCGTACTATAACATAAAGATATTAATAGTTTGTTTACACAATTGTTATTCATAATAAAGAGTTATAATCCGCTTGTAAAAAAAATACATTAGCCTCTATAAAACTTATTTGGCTTGTTTATAAATATTTATAAGAAATAAAGGTATTGTAATTTTTTTTTGAGCATATAATAATAAATATAACTTTTGGCTGGGTAGCTCAGTTGGCGAGAGCGCACGGCTCATACCCGTGAGGTCGAGAGTTCGAACCTCTCCCCAGCTAAGACTTTTTCAGAAATTATAAATTTTATTATGCCCTTTTTGTGTCCGTTTTTTGATTTGAATTAAAGCCTAATTATATGAATTAAGATATGTTTCTTGTTTTCTATATATGAGTATTTAGCTTTATTAATTGCAATTTCATTGATTTGTAATTGTTCGGTTTCATCAGAAGTTATAAATATTGTATGTATTTTTCTGTCATGTTTTTAGTAAAAAGCTATCTTGAGCGTCAATTAAATATTATATCTCAGTCATCTTATGTTTATTCTGACTCAATAAAATCAAGCGCTGAGATGATTTACTTTCTTAATATTTCTTAATACAATTATTGAAAAATGAGGTAGAGTATGGCTTTTGATATAAGAGATTTTCAGAACAAATTGTGGAAAACAGCGGATGATTTGCGTGCTAATTCCAGTTTAAAATATAATGAGTTTTCAACACCTGTTTTGGGACTAATATTTTTACGTTTTGCAGATTACAGATTTCAAAAAGCAAAGCCTGAAATTGAAAGCATGAAAACATCTTCTCGCAGAGCTTTTGATGAAAAGAATGCTTATCAGGCAAGAGGTGTTTTATTTGTACCCCAAAAGGCTTCTTTTAATTATCTTTTAAATCTTCCCGAAGGCGAAAGTATCGGGAAAGCTTTAAATGAAGCCATGTCTTTAATTGAAGAACAAAACCCAATATTAAAAGGGATTTTACCAAAAGGATATTTAAGAATTCCTGATAATTTATTGATTTCTACAATGAAAGTATTTAACAATGTAGAGTTTGATAGAGATAATGGGGATGTATTCGGCAAAGTTTATGAATTTTTCTTAGGAAAATTTGCAAGTTCGGAAGGTCAAAAAGGCGGAGAGTTTTATACTCCAACTTGTTTGGTAAAACTTCTTGTTGAAGTAATGAAACCGTTTAAGGGCAACGTATATGACCCTGCTTGCGGTTCGGGCGGTATGTTTGTTCAAACTGCTGAATTTGCAAAAAGAGAGAATAAGAATGAAGATAAGTCCGTTAATGATTTAATTACGGTTGAAGGTCAAGAAAAAACAGAAGAAACTGTCCGCTGGTGTAAAATGAACCTTGCAGTACACGGGCTTGAAGGTGATGTAAAACAAGCAAACAGTTTTTATGATGATGTTTTTGATTCAGTCGGCAAGTATAATTTTGTCTTAGCAAACCCACCTTTTAATGTTGACGGAGTTGATAAAGAAAGACTAAAAGGAGATAAAAGGTTTCCTTTTGGGCTGCCAAAAGCAGATAACGCAAACTATTTATGGATACAGATGTTTTATTCGGCTTTAAAAACTCCAAAAGAAGGAGAAAACGCAAGAGCAGGATTTGTAATGCCGAATTCGGCAAGTGATGCCAGACAAACCGAACAAATTATCAGAGAAAAGATTATTAAAGATAATGCCGTTGATGTTATGGTATCAGTCGGAAGTAATATGTTCCATAACGTAACATTGCCTTGCACTCTCTGGTTTTTAGATAAAGGAAAGAAAAACACAGATAGAAAAAACAAAGTTTTATTCATTGATGTAAGAGAAATATATACTCAAATAGATAGAGCACACAGAGAATTTACGGATGAACAAATTGAATTTATTGCAAATATAGTCAAACTTTATCGCAGTGAAAAACCTGAGTATAAATGGGGCAGCCAAAAATTAACACTTGCAAACTTCCCTGATGAGAAGTATCAAGACGTTAAAGGCTTATGCAAAGCTGCAACTCTTGAAGAAATAGAAAAACAAGGCTGGAGCTTAAATGCCGGACGCTATGTCGGAGTAAAGGAAGCCGAAGAAGAAGATTATGTCTTTGAAGAAAAACTGGCTGAATTGAATTCTGAATTAGAAAAATTGAACAAAGACTCAAAAGACCTTGAAGCAAAAATTGCACATAACATAAAACAGTTGTTAGGTGTGTGAAATGGGAAAATTAAAACAAGTTAAATTAGAAAATTTATGTATTCTTGTAACTGATGGTACACATGATTCTCCAAGATTATTAACAAAAGGTTATCCTTTGATAAAAGGTAAAGATATTAATCAAGGTTATATTAAATTTGAAAATTGTGATTATATATCATTACAAGACCATTTAAAAGTAATTTCTCGTTCAAAACCAGAATATGGTGATATCTTATTTGCAAATATTGGAAGCATTGGAGACCTTGCGTATGTTAATACAATGAAAGAATTTAGTATAAAAAATGTTGCACTTATAAAACCAGATAATAAAAAAATTAACAATTTATATCTATATTACTACATGCTATCTTCAAGTTTTCAAGACAAAATAAAATCTATAAAACAAGGAGCAGCACAACCTTTTATTTCTTTAAATTTATTAAGAAATTTTGAAATAAAAATAATAGAAAATGTAAATGTTCAACAAAAAATAGCCAAAATCTTATCAAATTACGATGATTTGATTGAAAACAACAACAAACGAATCAAAATTTTAGAAGAAATGGCACAGAAAATCTATAAGGAATGGTTTGTGGATTTCAAATTTCCGGGGGCTAAAAATGCGACTTTCAAAGACTCCGAACTCGGCAAAATCCCAAGCGATTGGAATGTTATAGCTGTTGAAGTTTTATTAAAACGATTAAAATCTAAAAATAAATATACACAAGATAATGTTTTACCCAATGGGGATACTATAGTTATAGATCAGTCAACTGCCGAATTTTTAGGTTTTCATAATAACACACCAGATTTTTACGCAACTCCAAAAAAACCTTTAATTATTTTTGGTGACCATACAAGTAAAATGCAAATGCTGGTAGAGAATTTTTCTATTGGACCAAATGTTATTCCAATAACATCCGAGATTGTTCCTATAGCATTTTTATATTATTTGATAGATAGTTTGATAGAAACCAAAGAATATAAAAGACATTGGAATGATTTAATAGCGAAAAAGGTTATATTACCTACTAACAGTTTAGCTGAATGTTATTCAAAAATAATAATACCACTAATGGCAACTATAAACCATTTGAAACATAAAAACATGAATTTAAAACGAACTCGTGACATACTCCTTCCCCACTTAATTTCAGGCGAAATTGATGTTGAAAATTTGGAGATTAAATAATGCTTTTATATTCAAATTCAATTGAAAAAACGCTCATATAAGTCCTTGTATGTAATAATATTTGCAAAATTACACACAAATTATTTTGTGTTACCTTCATTACATGCAAATTTAATTGCGTGTAAAAACGACTGAAAAATTGCACACAAATCATATTGGTGGTATAATTGTCTTAACTGGAGGTAATATGACTTATACACCATCAAAACCTAAAAAAATAATTGATATAGAGATTGATTTTACACAATTTATATCTCTCATAGGTAAATCACATTCTGCATTATCAAATTATAATGGAGCTTTAAGTCACTTGGTTAATCCCCAAATCCTTTTAGCACCAATGACAACAAAAGAATCAACAATGTCGTCTAAAATAGAGGGAACACAGGCCACATTTACCGAAGTTTTGCAACATGATGCAGGTGAAAGTTTTAATACATATAAAAATCAAGAAATTCAAGAAGTCCTTAACTATCGTTCTGCTATGGCTTATGCAACAGATTTACTTCAAGAACGACCTTTTATACATCTTAATATGATTAGAAATATACACAAGGTCTTATTAAGTGGAGTAAGAGGGGAAAATAAAGCCAGAGGTGAATTTAGGAAAATCCAAAATTGGATAGGTCCTAAAAATTCAACAATAGAAACAGCTTCTTTTGTGCCTCCTTCACCTAATGAAATTATCGATTATCTTGATGAGTGGGAAAAATTTATTAATTCGGATTTTGAAGATTTACTTATACAATTGGCGATAGTTCATGCTCAATTTGAAATTATTCACCCATTTTTAGATGGCAATGGGCGATTAGGCAGGCTTTTAATCCCTATATTCTTGTATTCAAAAGAATATCTTGCTTATCCAATATTCTATTTAAGTGAATATTTTGAAACTCATCGGGAAGAATATTATACCCATTTAAGAAATATAACAGCAGAAAATAATTGGCAAGATTGGATTAAATTCTTTTTAAATGCAATTGTAGAGCAGTCAAAAGTTAATACTGCTAAGATTAATCAGATATTAGAACTTTCGCATAATATGAAAATGATTATACAAGAAACAACAAAATCCCAATATACAGCTAATATACTTGATACAATTTTTTCAAAACCAATTTTTTCAACAACAACATTTTCAAAATTTGCAAATATTCCTAATCGAAAAACCGCAATTTCTATTTTACAAAAACTTACAGAAAAAAATGTTATTCAATTAACAAGAGAAGCAAGCGGCAATAGAAGTAATTTGTATGCATTTCAAGAACTAATAGATATTATTGGCGGAGATAACTAATGCATAAATTATCGGAAGAAGCGTTTGAAAAAGATTTAATGGCTGAATGTGAAATCCGATTAGGTTTTAGTTTATTTGATGCATCTTCTGAAA
>JAJQHF010000222.1 GCA_021199975.1 Candidatus Gastranaerophilales bacterium | reverse complement strand
AGGTATAAGTTTATTAAATTAAATTTTTTATAAAGAAATCACAATTTTCAACAGGATAAGGCAGATTATATTTAACAGGATAATTTTTATATTCAACCTTTTTAAAACCTGCATATTCATAAAATTTGTGCGCTCTTTTTGTATTTTTAGGAGTATCCAAAATAATAATTTTAAGTTCTATCTTATTTGCATAATCTAAAAGAGTATTATATAGTTTTTGACCGAGATAATTGGGTTTTCCCCTGTAGTTTTCATATACAAAAAACTTTTTTTAAATCCCTATATTTTCATTGAATTTTATAAGTCCTATTGTACCTGCAAGTTTACCGTTATCTTTTGCAACCCAAAAATTGCCTCCGGAATTTATATATTGTTCTTCTATTTGAAGCAAGTCTTTGTTGTTTTCTATTCCTACAGTTTCTCTCGTTCCGTCATTTTGACAATGCAAAACAATATCTATTACATCCTTAATATCATTTTTATTGAATATCTTTATTTCCATAAATTTCCTGTTTAATATTAATCTTTTTTTAAATTCAAAATTTTTTCTGCTATTTCCAAATCAAGCGGATAGGTGATTTTTATATTAAAATCATCTCCTTTTATAACGTAAACTTCTGACAGATTATATCTTAAGACTATGCTGCAATCGTCAGTTGCAGAAAAATCAATATCATTTTTTGCCAGAAGGTGAGCTTTTTTTATTGTTTTTAAATCAAAGCATTGCGGAGTTTGGCATCTTCTTAAAAATTTTCTGTCAGGTACGTTTTTTATAATATTGTTTTCATCTGTTTCTACTATGGTGTCTGAAGTTTCTATTGCAACATTAACAGCTTTATATGTTTTCAATGCGGTAATGCAGTTATTTATAATCTCTTGTGAGATAAAAGGGCGCACCGCATCATGAATAAGCACATTTGCATTTTCTTCTTCTATTGCAGATATTCCAATAAAAGAACTCTCCTGTCTTTTGCTGCCGCCAGATAATATTTTTATTATTTTTTTGTAGTTGTTTTCCCGAATTATTTTCTTAGTTAAATCCATAAAATCAGGATTTGTAACTATAATGATTGAATCAATATTTTTATTACTTTCAAAAGCCTCAACAGAATATTCCAACAATGTTTTACCTGAAATTTTATAAAACTGTTTGGGGATATCAAGCCCTGAACGTGACCCCCTGCCTGAGGCTAAAATTACTGCATAATTTTTCATAAATTTTACCCGATATAATAGTATGATTTTATGATAAACCGAAAATGCCTCAATTCAAAATACAGGTGTCTTTTATTTTGCAGATAAATGTATTCGTTGACATTAAAATTATTTGTTAAGTATTAATTAAAGTGCTAACCCAACAAAATTCAACAACAATACACTGTGGAAATTGGGTTCAAATTCCATTGTTTCCAATGGTCAATATGACTGTTATTTATTATCAAACTGTAAGTTAAGTTACAAAGTAATTAGAACTTAATACCTAAGTCAACTTATTTGTTTTATCTTATGCCAAATCTGACTAATAATTTTTCATCTGTTTTTCATATCTGTTTTACATATAAAAAAGAATTTCTATCCGGAAATTCGTAAAGAAGTGGTAAATCTTCCTTTTTCATTCTTACAAATCCATTTTGTTCATAAAATTTATGAGATGCTTTTGCAACTGATGGTGTATCTAAAAGAGCAAAATAAAAGAAACGGATTTTGCGCAGGGTGGTGTTGAACGAAGTTACAAAGGGAATTATTGAGCCAAAGGCGAAATCAATGACCCTGTATTCGAAACGCAGTGAGCTGAGCGAATCCGGTGATCTGAACGGATTAAACACAGGACTGACTGCTGATATTACATTGCATTATAAATTGCGCAATAAAGACCCTTTTGGATATTTCTTCGACAATATATTTCTCTGTTAAAATTTCCCGTATATTTCAACGTTTGTAATGTTACAGTGTAGGCTTCAGCTTCATTTAGAGCCTCTTGTTTTATAAACATTCTTGCAGCCTTGTTTAAAGTGTCTTTATCTATGTCTATTGAACCGCTATCAACGGCAGTATCAACACAAGAAGTAATAAATTTATCTATTACGGCATTCATTTGTCTGCCTTCATCGCAGATTTTTTGAATTTCCGGTGTGGTAAAGTTAATTTTACCGTTTCTTCGAGCTTTCTGCATTCGAGGATCGGATAATATTTTATTAGTGTATTCTCTTGTAATATTGCCCATTATGGACTGAGAAAATCTTGCAGCCGTTATAGTATTATCAACAGAGCCGTTAAACAGTTCTTTATACCCGTAATAATCTTTATCATTAGCCCTTTGAAGAACATGCGTATATTCGTGAGCGGAATCTGCGATTAAAGTGTTTGTATCTTTTTCATTCGGGTTTAAATATATGCTTGCATATATTAAAGTTAAATCTTCCGGATTATAATACGGGAGCATATGTGCTACAGCATTTTCAGGAAGTCTAATATAGCTGTCCTTTATATCAGAAACAGAAATCGGAACAGGTGAATTTATATTGTATATTGATTGTATACCATTTAAACTTGTATCGCCGCAACAAATCAATTTTTTTCCCGCTGCGACAGCCTGTTTAACATTGCTGCTTTTTTCAAGCTGTGTATCAAACGAAATTGAATTTTTTACCGAATTTGTTTTTTTTGCACTAAAACTTACCGTATCACAGTCCGGTTTTGAAACAAAAACGTTTCTTCCGCTGTTATATTGAGGTATGCTGATATTAGGCATAAAACTTCTTATATTTTTTGTTGAAATCATAATAGCTCCTTCTTTATATTGTGCGGAAATAAAAACATATAAATAATGAAAGTTGTCAAAGTCGGCGCAAAAAATAATTAAATTGTAACAATTGTAAATTTATTAAAAAAATACGCAAATTTTTTTAAAAAAAATACTTTATATATATGTAAGACAGGAGAAACATAAACAATGGTAGCAGGAATAGATTCCTCATATTATCAACAAATGGCAGCAAGTACAAATCTTGGCAGCTATTCTGTTGGCGGAGGACAACAGCAATACACTCCTAAAGATGATAATATATGGAACATAGATGGCAATGATTATTCTGTAAACGGTTCATCAAATGTTACATCTAGTAATTATCAAGGCGGAGTTAATGCAGCAGCTGGAAGTACGGGTGCAAATATCGGTTTGGTAAACCGTCTTGATCAAATGGATGCAAAAAATTTAACTCCTACATATCAAGAAGGTGAACACGCACTTGATTTATATGCTTAACAATTGATTAAAAAATTTTTTCTAATATAATTATTGTATGAAGAATCTGTATAATATAGATGATTGGACAGATAATTCTTACCTTCGTTTAGGTGAGATTTTACTTGAAGCTGGAAAGATAAATTTGTTCCATTTATCAATGGTTCTTGATGTACAAAGGTTCAAGAAAATGCCAATGGGAGAAATTTTTCTTGCAATGAAAATTGTAAATAAGGAAGATTTACAGCAGGCATTACATGTTCAAAATGTAATACAGAAAAGATGCAATAATGCATAAAAATATGAAAAAATTTATTTTATTTATTTTTGCATTATTTATAATGCAAGGGTGTTCGTATGCAGATGTTTTGGAGTTCGCTCAAATTAGCGATGTCCATTATACAATAGATAATACAAGTTTAGATAAGTATTTATATTTTTTATCTCTATCTTTAAAAAAACATGATGTAGATTTTGCGATTTTTCTCGGTGATAATGTTGATAAATCAAGAGAAGAAGACGTTATAAGCTTTATGAGAGCTATTCATTCAATTAAAACACCTTACTATCTTGTACTAGGCAAAAATGACGCTCATAAATTAAGTGGTATTGAAAAAGAAGTTTACATGGATATTGTTTCTACTTTTAACCGCAATCAAACCGAAAAGAACTACTATTATTTTAAACCAAACAGCCGTTTTGTTTGTGTTGTATTAGATGATACTCCTGATTTTGCATATTCTAAACATGGAGAAATTCCTGATGAGCAGATAGTTTGGCTTGATAATTTATTAACAAAATATCCTCAAAAATTATTTTTAATATTTCACCACAGTCCTGTTATTCCGCCAAGAGAGGAATACAAATTATCAATGCTTAACACTGAAAAATATACGAGCATGCTTAAAAAACATTCTAATGTAATATTGATATCATCAGGTCACTATCATCAAGAAGCGATAAAGGAAGATGAAAGAGGAGTAAGGCATATTTCGGCGCCTGCTTTTATGGATATACCTCACTCCTACCAAATTATAAAAATATACTATGATGAAAAAACATACAAATCACCCAAAGATGTAGAGGTAACAGTTACAAAAATTAAGGTATAATTTGTTTTAGTAAATTATAATTGCTTTGGTTCTACTTATTATTTTTGTAAATATAATCTCTTGCACTTTTAAACATTGCATCTGCAAGTCCTTGGTTATTTTCCAAATTAAATCCGGAAATTTTAAAAAGCTGTCTTAGTCTGTTTTCCCAAAAATCATACATTTCTTCTTTTGAAATATCTAGAATTTGAGCAATTACGCTTACTTCCTCCCAATCTAACGGTATAGGTCTTGCACCTCTTAAAATATCAACAATTTCCAATCTTTGTTTTCTTGGAAAAGATTTTAAAAATTGAACTGTAGATAAATTTTTTTCTTTTTGTTTTTCTCTTATAAATTCTGTAGTTTCATCTATTAATATAGGGTCTTGAGGTATTTTATATTCAACAAAATCTTCAGGTGAAATATCCATAACAGCTGCAATTCTTTCAAGAGTTGTACTCCTTGTTGAAAACGGTATGGTCTCATCAATTAAATTGTAAACATAAGATAAAGTAACTCCAATCATTTGAGCGAAGTCCTTCTTATGAAGGTGAGTATTTTCCAAAAAATTATAAAGCATTTCGCTGCTTTTCATTGTAATTATAGCATCTTTTTTAGTCGGCATAATTTTTCTCCTGTTTTTAATAATAATCTGACATATTAAAAAGATTTTAATTGGTAAGTTGAATATAAATATGGGATAATTTATAAAGAAGGAAATCATGTATGAAATTATTAATTTGTTTAGGTAATCCGGGGGAAAAGTACGCACATACAAGGCATAATGCAGGCTTTATGTTTGCAGATAAATTAGCGGAAAAACTCGGGTGTAGTTTTACAAATGAAGCTAAATTTAGAGCTGTTATAGCAAAAGGAATATATAAAGAAGAGGCTGTGTGGATAATAAAACCTCAGACATATATGAATTTATCGGGAGAAGCTCTTGCAGCGCTTAAAAATTTTTACAAAATAGATATGACCTCTTTGTTTGTTGTATATGATGATATTTCGCTTGATTTAGGGAAAATAAGGTTTAGAGCTAAAGGCTCCGACGGGGGGCATAATGGAGTAAAATCCATAATAATGCACTCAGGGAGCCAAGTTTTTGACAGATTAAAAATAGGAATAGGACCTCAGCCGCCTTTTATTAAATCGGAAGACTATGTATTGCAAAATTTTAAATCTGATGAAGCGGTGCTATTAAAAGAAACAATAGGTAACTCCGTTGATGCTTTTTTATACTATTGTGAAACTGATATATATAAAGTCCAAAATAAGTATAATTAATTTATAAAAAAAAGAGGGCTATAAGCCCTACTGTCTGGAATTAAGAATAGTTGGAAGTATGAAAAAGATACTTATATATAACTTAATAAACACTTAATTCTCAATTCCCTGCATGGATAGAATAAAAATAAGTAACATGGGTAATATTAAAACAAAAAATTAAGTGCATATAATACACTTAATGCAAATACCCCAATTTTATTGATGTTTCAGAGTTGTAATATTTTATAAAGAGGAGTATTGACAAAATGTTTTTTATAATTCATAATAAATGTGTAAAATAAAGTGTAAATAAAACACTTTACTAACGAGGAGGAACTGATATGAAAGTAAATGCAATTAATACATATAATTATAATAACGCAGCAAGCTTTAAGCATACTGCTGTTCCATACCCTGAATATGCAGGTGCTTATACTTCAAAACAAGATTCTGAAAAATCAGCAATTACAAGTTTTATCAGCAAAATATCTTCTTTATTCTCGCCAAAAGTTAATGAAGAAGCTCAGCAAATAAAATCTGAAATTGACAATATTTATGTTAATACAGCAGTTGATGCTGATGAAAGCAAACCGCATGAAAAATTGTTATCTGTGCTTGCTTAATCTGTTTCATTAATTACCCATTTCTTTCTTAATCTCCATTGAATAATTGCTAAAATGAAAATTAATAAAAATAAGATATAAGCAATTGCGGAGGCTTTCCCTATTTTAAAAAATTCAAACGCATTTTTATAGAGCCAGTAAACAAGTATATTAGTTGAGTTTTCAGGCTCTCCTTGAGTCATTAAATAAATTAAATCAAAAACTTGAAAAGAGCTTATTGTGGTTATTAACAAAACAAAAAATATTACGGGACTCATCAGAGGAATTGTTATATTAAGAAAGGTTTTTATGCCGTTTGCTCCGTCGATTTTTGCTGACTCATATACATGCGGATTTAATGACGAAAACCCCGACAAAAATATTATCATGTTGTATCCTGTAAGTTTCCACACCGAAACAAAAATTATAACAAACATTGCATAAGTTTTGTCATATAGCCACTGAATATCAGACTTAAAAATAAGATTAACTAACCCTATATTCGGGTCAAAAATCCACTGCCATATCATTGCAATTACAATCATCGGGGTAATAAACGGCAGAAAATACGATGTTTTAAAAAATTCTTTTGCTTTGACACCGTTATATATTATAGAAGCAAGAATTAACGGTATTATAGTTGCAAATACTGTTACACAAAAGGCATAAATCAGTGTATTTTTTAATATAAACCAAAATTCATATGAACTTAAAAGCTCCGTATAATTACTAAAAGCTGAGAATTTAATATTTGAGATAAGGTTCCAATCAAAAAAACTTAACAAAAAAGACATAATTGAAGGCAAAAATATAAATAACGCACATCCCAATAAAGACGGCAATACAAAGATACAAATATTCATTTTTTCGGATAATTTTAATTTATTACAAATTTTTTGTATCATTTTTTGCTTTTTAACCTTATCTTTTTTATAATGTAGAGTATAATATTTTTTTTAAGTTCTAACAAGGATATGTATAATCATGACAAAAACATTGGATTTCAACGCTTTTGGGAAAAATGATATCAGGGGGATATACGGTAAAGATGTAACCGAAGAATTATTTTATTATACAGGGAAAGGATTTATAAAATATATTCAGGAGAAAACAGGAATTACTGCAAATGAGATATGGGTAACTGTTTCAAGAGATGCAAGACTACATTCCGAATCTCTTTCTAAAACACTTATAAAGGGAATTGTTCACATGGGGGCGAATGCACTTAATTTAGATATTGTTCCTACGCCTTTGGGTTATTATTCAGAGTTTGCATCTTTCCCCGACACAATCAGCAATGATATAAAAATACATGCATCTTTAATAGTAACTGCAAGTCATAATCCTCCGGAATACAACGGTTTAAAGATGACATTTAACAAATCTTCTTTAAGCGAAGAAGAAATAAAAAAAGTAAAAGAATACACGATTGAACAAATGAGTAATGATATAACTTCCGTAAAGCATGGCGAAGCAAGGCTGTATAATATAATTCCTCAATATACCGAATTTCTGATTTCAAGATTTGGAATTATGGGAAACGGGATAAAGGTTGTAGTTGACAGCGCAAACGGAACAGCAGGTGTTGTTGCTCCAAAATTATACAGAGATATAGGATGTGAAGTAATTGAACTTTATTCGGAACCTGACGGCAATTTTCCTAATCATCATCCGAATCCGAGCGATATTTCAACGTTAAATGATATAAAGGCGAAAGTAAAAGAAACTAACGCAGACTTGGGTATTGCATTTGATGGTGATTCAGACAGGCTTGGAGTAATAGATTCCGAAGGGAATTCTCTTACGGGCGATAAGCTTCTTTATATATATGCACAAGATATTATAAAGGATTTGGCGGTTAGAGGAGAAAAACCTGTTGTTGTTTCAGAAGTAAAATGTTCACAAGTTCTTTTTGATGAAATAAATAATCATGGCGGCTCCGCTGTTATGACTAAAACGGGGCATGGATATATAAAATCAAAAATGAAGGAAACAGGTGCAATTTTAGCAGGTGAAATGTCCGGGCATATGTTCTTTAAAGACAGATATTACGGCTTTGATGATGCCGTTTATGCAGGATGCAGAATAATAGAAATTATTGCTAAAAATAAAAAAATTAACAAAGATTTTAAACTCTCTGATTTGCTTACTCCTATTAATAATGTCTTTACCTCTGATGAAGTCAGGTATAAATGTAAAAATGAATTAAAGAAAAAAGTTCTTGAATATGTTACGGAAAAAATAAAAAGTGACAATACTATATTCGGAATAAAAATAAAAGATATAATAACATTGGACGGTTTACGGATTATTTTTTCGGATGGTTTTGCTTTAATTAGAAAAAGCAATACGGAACCCGTATTTACACTAAGATTTGAAGCAAAAACAAAAAAGAATTCAATTCATTATAAAAATGTCATGATTTCACTTCTTGACGAAAGTATCAGTAATTTATCAAACAGAGAGGATTTATGAAAGCATCTTTAGCAGCAAAAATTATAGTTATAATTTGTATTTTATGCCTTTTAGCAGGATTTATTACAATAGACAAGCACAAACCTTATGAAGATGAGGATGTAAAACAAAATAAAAAAATTCTTGTAACAGTGAATAAAGCTGCTGTTATCGAGCTTGACGGAGCTATTGCTTCATCTTCCGAAAGCAGTTTCTTGTCAATGGATGCAAACGCTTCTAATCTGTTGAAATCGTTAAAAGCAGCAAAAGATGACTCGGAAATTCACGGTATTATATTAAAAATTAATTCCCCCGGCGGAACTGTTGCAATGTCGCAAAACATTTATAATCAAATTCTTAATATCAGAAAAGATAAACCGGTAATTGCTGTTTTGGATGATGTAGCAGCAAGCGGAGGCTACTATATTGCAAGCGCTGCAGACAGAATTATTGCACAGGACGGAACTTTAACAGGAAGTATCGGTGTTATATTCTCTTTTATGGATTACCACAATTTATTGACAAATAAACTTGATATAAATCCTGTCGTTATTAAAAGCGGTAAATATAAAGATATCGGTTCCGGTACAAGACAAATGACAGAAGAAGAAAAAGAGTTAATGCAAAATATTGTTAATGATTCATACAGTCAATTTCTTGATGCTATAAAAAATGGCAGAATAGAAAGAAAAGACACATACACAGCCTCAAAAACCATTCTAAATGAGGATGTATTAAAAGAAAATGCAGACGGGCGTGTGTTTACGGGTAAGCAGGCATGCAAACTCGGTTTTGTTGATTTAACCGGAGATATGGATACTGCGAAATCTATGATTGAAACAATGATTCAAGAAAAATATAACAATAAATTAAAAACAAAATTAATAAGTTACAATAAAAAAAGTTCTTTCAGTGATTATTTTTCGGGACTTACTGAATATAACTCACGCTCAAGTATTAAATTAACGGATATAATACCCGTAAGTATGATTTTAAATAGAAAGCCGCTATATCTATGGGAATAACAACAAATGATTTTTTTGAAAACATATACAGTGTAATCTTTTCTCCAAAAGCCTTTTTTGAGAGGAATGATATTGTTGCATCTACAAGGTTAGGTGTTATTACTGTTATATTCATTGCAGCAGTAAATAAACTTGCAGGCGGAATTTTTGACGGTTCAATATTAAATATTTTCTTTATTTTTTCATTTATTTGGACTGTTTTATTAACCGTTGCTGCTTGGTTTTTTACTGCATTATTTTTTGAGTACATTGCAAAAATATTTGATAAAGGTGAAAAACTAAGAGAAGTATTGTTTTTTACAGCATTTGCGCCTATTCCATACATGTTTTTTGCGCCTCTCAATCTATTGAAAAAAACAGGAGAATTTGGCTATATTATTTCTTCTGTTATTGAGGTTTTATTATACTTTTGGATAATAGGTTTATATGCTCTTTCTCTTAGTGCTGTTTATAAAATTTCAATTTCAAGAGCTTTTATGCTTATATTTCTTCCTTTTATAGCTTCCTGTTTTGCTATTTATTGGATAGTATGTTTTTTCTCAAAAATATGGTATATATTCTCATTATAGAGAATGGAAAAATGAAGAAAAAAATAATTTTAACAGTAATATTTATGATTTTAATGGTAAATATACCTTCTATGTCGCAAATAACTACAAATGATGTAATTAGCGCAATAGAAAATAACTTTTGGGGATATGATTACAGTAACGAATCTGAAACAAAAAGACTCGAAAGAATTGAAAATCATTTATACGGCGAAAAGAAGAGCGGTAATATACAAAAAAGACTTGAAAATATCCAAAATGACACAGGTATAGCCATAGAAGAGAAAAAACCTCAAACTGTATCAAAGGAGGATTTAAATAATAATAATAAAACAGTGCAAAAGATTTCGGAAATCCCTCAAAATTTGAAAGAGGATTCAAGTGTTGAATATCCTATAGTAGATAAAATGGAAGAGGAAATTTTACACACAACTTATAAAAATGAAAATATATATAACCGTTTAAACAGATTAGAAGAAAAAGTATTCAACAAAACAAGTAATGAAGATTTAAGTACAAGGGTTAATAAACTGGCTTCCGCTATAGCTCCTGCTCAAAAAAATTATCAAAATCAAAGTTATTCAAGTCAAAACCAAGATAATTATTATAGCAACAGTGGATTTAATTCGGTAGATGACACCGCAATGCCTTTTCAAATTGCGGTAATAGAAGAAGATTTACTAAGGAAGTCTTATGTTGATGATAACATATCAAACAGGCTGGGACGTTTAGAACAAAAACTCTTTAATCGCACTTTTACAAATGATAACGATGTAACAAGGCTGCAAAGAATTATGGTAGCCTATGAAGCGAAAAAGAACAGCTATAAATATGAAAACAACAGAAAAATGCAAAATATGGCAACTTTCTCTCAAATTGGAGGTCTTTTACTTATGATACTTGCTATTTTGCTATAGCTTAAAAGAAGCAAATGTATCTTCTTCAGTTTCTTTCATTGCATTTTCTTGATTTTTATCAAGTACGGTTTCTGTAAATTCTTTTTTTATAAGGTTATCGGATTTTTTATTTCTAACTGCATCAACAACCCCGCCGGCTGCTTTGCTTCCAAAATTATAACCTGCTAAAGAAGCTGCAACAAACGCTGCTCCTTTTGCTACATAAAGTGCAGCTCTTGCGGCTTTATTATTTTTTACACAACCGGATTCTGATATTTTTTTACAAATTGAATTTAATCCTCTTTCTGCTGTTTGTTCAAATGCGTACATAGAAGCAATACCGCCTGCTTGTGCCGCACCTGTTTTAACCTTATCATCAGCTTTAACTGTATTATAAATACCGGACATTATAATCAACGGATATACTATTTTGCATGCAAGCTTTGCCGCCTTTCCCGTAATTTCAAGAGGCGCCTTAATTACACCTGCTTTAGCAGCGCTGTCAACAGTTCTTGCCGTTTGTGCAGCCGCAATTCCTTCTTTAAAAACATTTCCTTCTTTTTGCCCGTATATTAAATTTTTACCTGCAAAAAATGCACACGATACACCGTTTGGCATATTTTTCCTTCTTATACACCTAACTTACTTATCAATATAAAAACAATTTATACGGCGAAATTGACAGAAAAAAGCTAAATTGTAACAAATTTAACAATATATTTA
>JAJQHF010000189.1:6304-11943 GCA_021199975.1 Candidatus Gastranaerophilales bacterium | reverse complement strand
ATTTAATATTCCTATAGGTATAAATACAGTTAATACAAACAATGTTGCGCAGTTGAAAGCTGTAAAACCAGACAGTTTCGGTCATGAGAGTGCAAAAACAGCTCAAAAACATGCAACAGTTCCTTTCGGATATAATGTAACAAGCTTATATTCACCGTCACAATTATTAAATGCGTATACAAATCCTGATTATGTCAGTTCATTAATCAATTCAAACGAAAATCTTCAAAAGATTTTAGATGCTAATGGTTTAGAAGGAAAAATATATCCGGAAAATATTTCACGAGTTTCAAAATCTCATTTAATTTCAACAACTGCTATTGCGCTTCAAATTGCAGATGCAATGAATATTTCAGCTTCAGATAAACAAATATTGGCTCAAGCAGGAATGTTCCATGATTTCGGTAAAATCTTAATACCTTCCGAAATATTAGAAAAACCGTCAGGACTAACTACAGATGAAAAGAAAATTATGGATTTACACGCAGAATTAGGCGCTGAACTGCTTTCATCAACCAATATGAATGAAAGAGTTTTAAACATAGTAAAAAACCATCACAAACCGCAAAATGAAAATCCTGATATTTTAGGACAAATACTGTCTGTTGCTGATGTATATTCAGCGCTAAGAGAAGAAAGAAGCTATAAAGCTCCGATGTCTGTTAAATCGGCATTAGAAATCTTAGACCAAAAAGCAGAGAATAGTGAAGTAAGTACAGAAGTTGTAAGTGCGCTTAAAAAATCATTATCTTCATCAAAATATGCGGCATAAAAAGAACCCTTAACAGGGTTCTTTTTTTAATAAAAACATTTTTACTATTAAACAGCTCTGTGAACTTTTCCGGCTTTCAGGCAGGAAGTACAAACTTTAATTCTTTTTACAGTACCGTTTTCAACAACTTTTACAGATTGAAGATTAGGACTTTGTCTGTAAACATTATGTTTATGAGAGAATGAAAGTTTTGCTGCTTTCAATGGTTTTTTTCCGCAAATTTCGCATTCAACTGACATTTTATTTTCCTTTCAAGCAAATATATGAATTGATATTATAAGAAAAAAAACTTATAATCAAGCTTTTCTCTATTATTATATTAAATAATCTAAACAAATCAAGTAAGAATAGTGTTGTTACTAAGGTTTTGTTATAAAATAAATTTGAGGCGGGATATTATTTAATGAAAATAGACGGAAAAACAGTAAGAGAGCGGATAGAAGAACAAGAACGTTTAAATTTATCTGCATTGGCATCAAAAAGCTGCTGTACAAAGGGAAGAAAAAGATTTGAAGAGCCTTGTGAGCTTCGTACGGAATTTCAGAGAGACCGTGACAGAATACTTCATTCAAAGGCTTTCAGAAGGTTGAAACATAAAACACAGGTGTTTTTTTCGCCTTATGACGATCATTTCAGAACGAGAATGACTCATACTCTTGAGGTGTCACAAATTGCAAGAACAATTTCAAGGGCTTTAAATCTAAATGAAGATTTAACGGAGGCTATAGCACTCGGGCATGATTTGGGACATACTCCTTTCGGTCACAGCGGAGAAAGGGTGCTTAACGAATTAATGCCTGCCGGTTACAAGCATAATGTTCAAAGTGTCAGAATAGTTACTTTTATTGAAGATTTAAACCTTACTCAAGAAACAATTGACGGAATTTTAAATCATTCCTATGACTATAATCCCTCTACTTTAGAAGGAAAAGTGGTTAGAATAGCAGATAAAATTGCTTATATAAATCATGACATTCAAGATGCAATCAGAGCGGGCATTATAAAAATTGAAGATATTCCGAAAGAAAGCATTGAATATTTTTCTTCTCAAAACAGAATACGCATTACAAAATTTCTAAATGATATTGTGGAAAACAGCTATGGAAAAGATACAATATTAATGTCGGATGAATGTTTTAAACAATTTATAAAATTGCGGGAATGGATGTTCGATAATGTTTATAATAATTCTCCTGCAAAGCAAGCAGAAGATAAAGCACAAAATGTTATAAAAATGCTGTTTGAATATTATTGTGAGGAATTGAAAAGGATTTACCCTTCTTCTTCCGAAAAAGATGTAATGCAAACCGTATGTGATTATGTATCGGGCATGACAGACAGATATGTTCTTATTAAGTTTGAAGAAAACTTTCTTCCTGAACCTTTAATACAGAAGAATCACGATGAATTTTTATATAAACTTGCCGAAATGAACGGATTAAAATAATAAATGACAAAGACTTACAGTGAAATTACGGAGGAAATAAGAAGCCGCTTAGATATACTTGAAGTGGTTCAGTCAAGAGTTGTCTTAAAGAAAAAGGGGGCAAATTATTGGGGCTGCTGCCCTTTTCATAACGAAAAAACGCCTTCTTTCTGTGTTAATCCGCAAAAGGGTATATTTAAGTGCTTTGGCTGCGGAGAAGGCGGCGACGCAATAAGTTTTCTTATGAAAATTAATAATCAATCTTTTAATGAGGTTATAAAAGATTTGGCATTGCAATTCGGAATTGAACTGCCGCAGTTCTCGGGAAATTCAAAGCAGTATACGGAGGATAAGAAGCAGGTTAAAGAGCTTCTTCAAAAAGCATGCGATTATTATCACAACAATCTTTTAACCATGCCTGAAGCAAAAGCGGCACTTTCGTATTTGGAAAAAAGAGGAATTACAAAAGAAATTATTGAAGAATATAAACTGGGATATTCGTTAAAAGGATATTATGACCTTCAAAAGCATTTTAAATCCGGGTTCACACCTTCAATTACGGAAAAAGCAGGTTTGACCGTAAAGAGCGAAAAAGGAGATTTTATTGATCGTTTTCGCAACAGGATTATGATTCCCATAAAAGATGAATCGGGAGCTATAATAGCTTTTGGCGCAAGAGCAGTTGAAGCAAACCAAAATCCTAAGTATTTAAATTCACCCGATACACTTTTGTATAATAAAAGCCGTGTTTTGTACGGAATTGACATTGCAAAAGAAAAAATAATACAAGAAGATTATGTTGTAATAATGGAAGGCTATTTTGACGTAATATCGGCGCAGGCGGCAGGATTAAAAAATGCCGTGGCATCATGCGGAACAGCATTAACGGTTGAGCATGTTAAACTTATTGCAAAATATTCAAAATCGAGGAAAATATATCTTGCCTTTGATACGGATTCTGCGGGTTTAAAGGCTACAAAAAGAAGTACTGATGTTATAAAAGAAGCGTTTACGGGGCTCGGAAATCTTAAAATTTTTGATGCGGCTTATTCTTCTCTTTCTGATGACTCATACACCTGTGAAATAAGAGTAATTGCTCCTTTTGACAGCAAAGACCCCGATGAATATATTCGTGAATACGGGATTGAACAATACAAAAATTATATAAAAGAGGCTCCATTACTCTTGGATTTTGAGTTGGAGCAGGTTTTAAAAGAATATAAAAATGATTCTTCTCCCTCAGATAAGTTAGCAATTGTAAAAAAAATCATGCCTTTAATTGAGGAAATTCCGAATAATATAGTTCAAAATGAATATATAAAGCTTGTTTCTGACAGAATAAACATCGATGAAAATGCTTTGATTAGGGAAATTAACCGGAGTAAAAAAGTGCAAAGCTATATAAATCAAGATTTTGCAGGAATTGTAACAAAAACTTCAAATATATCCGAAAAAGCACAAAAAAATTTATTAAGCTTGTTTTTACTTGGTGTAAATAAAACGGATGTAAATTACCTTTTGGAAATTACAAAAAATGTTAAATTTACAAATAAAAACTTAATTATTATTCAAGAAGCAATTGACAAATTGTTATGTCAGGTAAATAATGATGTGGAAAAACTTATACAAGCCCTGTATACACAATTTGCTGAGGATAATCAATTAAAGGATATAATAACAGATTTAATATACATAGCAGACAGTTTTAAGAACCTTTCGGAAAAAGATTTTAAAACGGTTGTAAAGGAGAATGAAGCGAAAATTTTGCAATATCATTCAGATTGTGAGAAAAAAGAACTTGTTTCAAAATATAAAAATTTGGATGATGACGATGTAGAATCTATGCAGTTTCAAATGCAGTTGAGAGAAAAACTTAGAAACAAACGTAAAAACGGAGAATAAATTTAATGAGCAAAAAGAAAAATTCAGAATTATCGGTTGTTGGTATTATAGATGAAGATGAATCAATGGAAAATGAATCCGGCGAAACATCAGGTATTATTATGATGTCCGAAACCGAAACAATAAGCAGAGAAGGCATGGATGTTATTATAAATTCCGAACGTAATAAGATTATAGATACAATGGAAAATGAAGATTTGTTTTCTTCTGACTTAACAGATGAAGAAGATGAGGAGGATACATCATTTTCTGATGCACTGCTTACAAAAGGTATTTCTTTTGATGACCCCGTAAGAATGTATCTTAGAGAAATCGGACGTATTAAATTGTTAACTGCCGAACAGGAAATTGACCTTGCAAAAAAAATCATTCAAGGCGGAAACGCAGGAATAATAGCTAAAAGAAAATTGGTTCAGGCTAATTTAAGACTGGTAGTAAGTATTGCAAAAAAATATGTCGGAAGAGGCATGCTTTTTCTCGACCTTATTCAAGAAGGTAATTTAGGCTTAATAAGAGCAGCTGAAAAATTTGACCACGAAAGAGGTTACAAATTTTCAACTTATGCAACCTGGTGGATAAGACAAGCCATAACAAGAGCTATTGCAGATCAGGCAAGAACAATAAGAATTCCCGTTCATATGGTTGAAACTATAAATAAATTGAAAAAAATCACAAGAAAATTAGCGCAGGATTTATCAAGAAAACCTACGGAAGAAGAGTTAGCCGTTGAAATGAATATCTCTGTTCCAAAATTGAGAGAAATCATAAAAGTTGCGCAAGAGCCTTTATCACTTGAAACACCTATAGGAAAAGAAGAAGATTCAAGACTCGGTGATTTTATTGAAGATAAAGATGCGGATGCGCCTGTTAAAACGGTTGCACAGGAACTTTTAAGAGAAGACCTGGCAGAGGTGTTAAGCGGGTTATCTCCGAGAGAAAGAGATGTTCTCCGTTTAAGATTCGGTATGGATGACGGCAGACAAAGAACTTTGGAAGAAGTAGGACAATTGTTCGGCGTTACAAGAGAACGTATAAGACAAATTGAAGCCAAAGCCCTTCGTAAATTAAGACATCCGAACAGAAGCAAACGCTTAAAAGAATATATTGAAGTATAATAAAAAAGGGGGGGAGTACCCTCCTTTTTTAATGGTTATATTTTTATGATTATGAAAAGATTTAAATTAATATTTTTCTATATTTTTGTTTTTTTAGTAATTGCATTGTCTGTATTATATTGTATTTTTTTGTTTGTTCTTCCCCCTGCTGTAAATTCGGAACTTTTCAGGGATAAAGCGGAAAGTTTCGTATATGATAAATTTGCGCTTAAAGGTGATTCGATAAACTTTAGGATAAAAACATATCCTAATATGATAATTAATGTATTTGCTGATGAAATACATTTAAAAGACAAAGAAGATACAGAGCTTTTAGATGTAAAAAATGCTTTACTTTCTTTCGATTTAAAGAGGTTTGCAGTAAAAAAATTAAATTTAGGGTATATTTATGTAAATCAGGGCGGATTTAAAAATATTTCTTCAA
>JAJQHF010000189.1:0-6294 GCA_021199975.1 Candidatus Gastranaerophilales bacterium | reverse complement strand
AAAAAGCTTCTGAATTTAGAATTAAGCGTTTCCCTGAAATAAATATAGATAAAGCGGAAATTTGGGTTGAAAAAGGGGAAATTGACAGTATTTTTGTTATTCTTTCCGAAATTCATATCTTAAATCAAAATGAAGATAAGACGATTTGTTCTTTTCAGGCGGAAATTATTTCTAATTTACTCAAAAATCTTATATCTATAGGTAAAAAAGGATATCTTTATATAGATGATAATGCGCTTTATGCAAACGATTTACAGGTTGAGGCGGGACGCTCTGAAATTACCGTAAACGGCAAAATAATTGATGATGATAAAGACTCTGATTTTACTGTTATCGGTAATGACATTCCTATTTCTGATGTTGTTTCATCTCTTATATATTTTCAAAAACTAAAGTCACCGGGAAAGAAATTTATTGAAAATTTTTATGATTTTTCAGGATTAACAGATATCGACGTAAATATTACAAAGGAAGGATTATTCGGTGATTGTATCGCAAAGAATTTAGCTGCAAAAACAACACTTTTTGATGTTCCGATTTTGTTTAAAAATATTGTTTTTAAGCTGAATAAAAAAGATATGTCGGCTTCCTCATTAGGATTTTTAGGCGGGGAACAGGTATATACTTCTTTTAATCTTACGGATATGGGCGGTGAAAATCAGGAAGTAAAAGGAGTTGTTAAGGCAAGATTATCTGATAAATCAGCAGGAAAATATGTTCCTAATTTATCTGTTTTAGGATTTGCCGATACAAGTGTTGATTATGCTGTTAAAAATAAAAAAATATATGTTAATTATCTTCTTAAACTTGATAAAGGCTCTGATTTATTGTACGGAAATGCTTTTTTAGGTTTACGGGATAAAGACAGGCGTCTATTTGTAAATACGGTTAAAGAACCCGATAAACTTTATATAACTCATTATGATTATTCCGTTAAAGAGGACGGTTTGATTAATAACATTATTTTAGGCGACGGACTTTTGGTTAAAAAAGACGGACATTTAACTCCCGATTTTATTACTTGTAAAACAAACGGATATGCGCCTGTTTCCGTTACGGGGTCTTTTGGCAAGTACATAGAAAAAGGTTTATTTAGCGGTGATTTAAAATTTGACTTTAATAAAAACTTGTTAACAGGCATTTTTAGCGTTAAAGATACTCTTTTTAAAGGCTTTTTTGTTAAAGAAGCTAAAATTAATGCTGATGAAAAAGTAATGAAAATAGATGCAAACGGAGAATATCAGAAATCGCCTTTTGATTGCCGATTGGAAGCTTTAAATTATTTTAGTACAGACAGGATTAACGTTTATAATATGTACTTATTTTTAGATGAGTTTATAATAAAAACCGGTAATTCAAAGCCTAAGAAACCGTCTAAAAAGCTAAAAGATATAGCCCTGCAGGCAAAAAATGCCGATATTGATATAGATAATTGGACAATAAAACTTAATAAAATAAAAAGAAACAGAATTGAATTTTCTGATATCCTTTTAAACGGAAGTCTGAAAGATGATATATTTCGTTTTACCGTACCTCATATTAATTTTGCCAACGGTATTTTAACAGCTGAAGGCTTATACGATATAAAGAAACGTTCCTCCGATATTTCGTTTTCCGCAAAAAATATTGATTCAAATACTGTAGCTGATGTTATATTTGAGCTTCCAAACCAAATAGAAGGACTTGCAGATGCAAAGCTTCATGCCCGGCTTGAAAACGGATTTGATGACATAAAAGCGAATGCTTCTTTCTCAGTAAAACAGGGTTATTTGCCTCAACTCGGCAGTACAAGTTTTATGATTAAAAATTCCAGAAAAAAACAACCTATTAAATTTAAACTTTCTGATATCATTAATGTTGATATTAAAAATATGAAGGCTTTAAGTTCTGATATAGACGGAGAGTTCTATTTTGATGATGAATCTATAAAAGATGTTAAAATTACTTCTTCTCAAAAATATTTATCGCTTTTAATAGAAGGTGATTATAATTTAAGTTCAAAATACGGAAATTTGGATTTATGGGGGAAATATAATAATAATCAAATTACAAAAATTAAAATACTTTTCGTTCCTCTTTCGTGGATTGTAAAACTTGTATTCAGACCCGAAACTTCAAAGAGTATTTATAAAGATAAACTTGAAGAAGTTCCGAATATCGAAGCGGGAGAAGGAGAGGAAAGCGCTTTTAGAGTAAAGATAAACGGTAATCTTAATAATAATGATATTAAAGTTGAATTAAAAAGTATAAGATAATTATTTCATTTTTGATTTCAATTTGTTTCTTACGGTTGAAAGAGGTCCGTTGTTTGGATTTCGGATATATTTATAGTAGTTTCTTGCGTAGCGGACAGGGTACATTGGAAGCCATGTCAGTTTTACAAAAATAGAAACAGTTTCAGCCCCTTGAGAAAACATAAGCTGATCAATAGTATCTTCATGTGCAGGTGATATGGATGAGATTAACTTTATTAAATAATCGGTGAATGTTAAAACCGAATATCCCGATACAACACCTGTATTTACAACTATATTTGTTACTTTAAAATCGTCACTTCCTTTGACTGCTGTAATATCTTCGGGCAGTGTAAGTGTTTGGGATGATACCTGCTCTATTTCATACCATTGACCTTGATACTGAATGCGCATTATATTTGGCTTTGGCATATATATATCATCAAATTTATTTTCGAGCAAAACCCTGCCTTTAAAATCAGAAACACCATATAAATAATTATCATAGGTAAGAAGCATACCGCCAAAAAGAAGTTCAATTGAATCATAAGAGGGCGGCAATATTGCAAATCCCGTTTCATCATACAATCCAAAATCTCCGTAATTCCCTAATTTCGCATATTTACCCAAAACTCTTTCCGCATGCCTGTATTTTGCGGGAACTAATATATTTCCGTTCTTGTCTATTATTCCGAACTTAGATTTCTTTTGCACAATAAAGGCATTGTCGCCAAGTCTGATTATTTTATTATATTTTGCTTCGACAATAACATTTTGACTTTTATCTTTTATTCCGAATTTTTTATTTTCATCAAATATAGTGAGGTTTGCGAAGGCATAGTTTTGATATGCAAAAAATAAAAGAACTGTAAATAATAATAACTTTTTCATAATTTTATTATATCATGATGTTATGAAGAAATTTTGTTTGGTTTTATTATCGAGTATAGTTTTTTTAACGGTTTTTTCGGCTCTTTTTTATGCAAAAATCCTTCCTTCTATAGTTTCTAACGGCAAGTTTATTTCTTTTGTTGAAAAATCGGTTAAAAAATATCTTGCTGTTGATGTAAGCATAGAAAAGCCGCATTTAAAAACAGGTTTTTCCCCTGAAGTTGAATTTTCCGTTTATAAAATTAAGGTAAAAAAAGATGAGGAAAAGCTTTTTGCAGTTGATAATCTTGATTTATCATTGTCTTTAAAAAAAATATTTGCTAAAAAAATTATTATAAACAAGTTTGGTGCGGATGTTTTTTATGCGGATATTAATCAAATATTATCGTTGTTTCCGAATCAAGATGACAGTGAAGAAAATAAGTCCGATTTGTTTATAGATATATTTGACTCTGTTTTATATCTGAATGACTCTTACATTAACTATACATTGGATAACGGTACAAATGTTAAATTAAATGCAGCAAATCTGAAAATTGATAATACTCTAAAAGTTGAAAGACCGGTGCATTTTAATTTTAATGCGGATATTACACGCAATAACAAAACGGTAAACATATCTTTTAAAGATGAAGATAAAATTATCATTAAAAATAAACATATTTATGTAAACGGCTGTCCTCTTACAATAAACCGTTCAAAAATGTTCTTTAATGCGGAAGCGGGAAAAGATAGCGGGTTTGAAGTAAATATTTATGCAAAAAGATTTTTTATTCCTGATGTTATCAAATTGCTTCTGACGGATATAGTGGAAAATTCAATAAGAGAGCCTTTGGAGTATCTTAAAAATATTAACGGTGATGTAGATTTTAACGTTAAAATTACTAAAGATGATTTCTCGGGCAATATAAAAATAAATAAAGTTTCGGCAAAGTTGTTTCCTCTCGCAAATCTTCCGTTTGAAATAAGTTCAGGTGATATCAATATTAAGGGAAATGATATTTTACTAAGCAATTTTAAAGGATTTTATGATAATAAAAAAAATAATGAATTTTCTTTTGAAGGAACAATTAAAGACTATTTAAAAACGCTTGATACAAATATTGAAATGACAACTGATTTAACTAATGATTTAATAGAAAATTATCTTTCAAAAACGGCAGGTGTTTCTCTTACATTAACAGGCGAGAGTAAAGCAAAAATCATAATTCACTCAATAAATAATGATATCGATGTAATGATGGCAGGAAAAATAAAGAAGGGTGATGATATTCTCGTTGAAGGTCAGTCATTAAGTCCTTCACGTTTGGATAGGGCATTGAAAGCCGATATACATATAAAAGGCGATAATGTTAATATTGAAAACATTAATTATTACATAGCACAAGAACTCAATAGAAAATCAAAAGGTATTGAACCAATTTTAACATTAAACGGTAATATAAGAATTTCAGATGCAAAAGTTCTTGATATGGGATTTGATATACCTAAACCCCTTCCGAGCGAGTTTTTAAATGTTCTGATAGGTCAAAGACTTCTTAAAGGCGGTAATTTTTCAGGTAGTATGATTTATATAGATAACGGTATTCTTCCTATATTAAACGGAAAACTAAAAGCGGAAAAAATAAGAATTCCCTCTCAAAGATTATTTTTAAAAAAAGGAGAAATATCAACTAAAAACAACATTGTAAAAATAGAGGCTGAAGGGAAATACAGAAAATGCCCGTATTCCTTCAACGGTGAAATTTTAAATGCTATTAAACTGCCAATAATCGTAAAACATACAGATTTAACTGTGGATGATGTTGATATCGCAAGATTAATGCAAATTTTTACATCTCCCGTTCAGGATAATGCTGCTGTTGTTGAAGCAGCAAATTCAAGTGATGATAGTGATGAAGACAATGATACAATGCAGACATTCGATATCGGAAATCTGATTGTAGAAGATGCGGTTGTTAACATAAAAAAAGGCGAATATAAAGAAATAAAATTCTCCGACGTAAAAGCAAATATGTCGCTTGATAAAAACAGTATCTTTAAATTGGAATCCAATAAATTTAAAATAGCGGATGGTCATTCATCTGCCAATGTATTGTGTGATTTAAAAAATCAAACCTACAGTATAAAATTGGGAATAAAAGATGTTAATTCGGAAATAATGTCAGCAGCTCTTTTAAATTTACCTCATGAAATATCAGGTAAAGCAAGCGGTTTGATTGATTTAAACACGGATAATTCTCTTAAATTGAACGGTAATATAAAATTTATAATTAAAGACGGAACTATCGAAAAAATAGGCTTAGTGGAATATGTACTAAAATTCGCTGCATTATTCAGAAATCCGTTAGTAATGATTAGCCCTGCAATTTTTACTGATTTGGTAAATGTTCCAGAGGGGAATTTTGATAAAATAACAGGTGATTTAAAATTAAAAGATAATAAAATTGATTTGATGAAAATTAAGTCATATGCTCCTCAGTTAAGCGCATTTATCATAGGTTCTTATAATTTGGAAAATTCTGATGCAATATTGAGAATATATACAAAATTTAGCAATAAAAATAAAGGAGTAGCGGGCTTTTTGAGAAATATATCTTTAAACAGTCTTGCAAACAGAGTTTCTTTAAACAGTAAAAACGATTCAAATTACTATGAAGCAGAACTTTCACAGCTCCCCGATATTGATGCGGATGAAAAGGATTGTCAGATATTTCTTACAAAAGTAGACGGTGACGTAGAACATTATAATTTTATTTCTTCATTGAAAAAAATAAAATAATTTTATAATGTTTTTAACTTTTTCTTTCAAAAAAGCGAAATTTTATATTTCTGACGACATTGTTTTTGCGTAGCTAAAAACACAAGAGGAGGAAATATAAAATTTCGCTTTTTTGAAAGAAAAACTACACAATAAAAATTTTTGTATTAAAATATACATGTAATCCCCTTTCGTCTAATGGTAGGACGCAACACTCTGGATGTTGCTATCGAGGTTCGAATCCTTGAGGGGGAGTTTTTTATTTGAAAAGAAGGAGCAATTATGTTTCACGTAATAACAGAAAGAGATTATTCAGAGTTTTCAAGAAAACAAATCGGTGAATTTACAGACTTTGAAAAAGCATTAGAAACTGCTCAAAAAGCCATAGAAGGCAAAGAAGGCTTGAGA
>JAJQHF010000085.1 GCA_021199975.1 Candidatus Gastranaerophilales bacterium | reverse complement strand
TTATTATTCTTTTGGGTTAAGTTAAGGAGACGTTATGAAAAAGAAAATAATTTTTTCATTGATAATACTCAGCTATGTATTTAGCAGCTCATGTGCTATTTCAATTGAAGTAAAATCAAGTGATTACAAAATTGTAAATGAGTCTACAGTTGTAGATAATTCAAATGCAGATATTGAAACAATAAAAGATAATGATTCAATATTAATTTTTAAGAGAAATAACAAAATTGGTGTACTGGATAAAAAAACAAACTCACTTATCGGTCAGCCGAATATAGAAGAAATTCAAGCTTTTTCTCCTGAAAATGAAACAGAATATAAGATAAAAATAAAAAATTATGTCGGTTATCTTAATACAAATACAAAGAGCTGTTTTTTGTCTAATTATGATGATATTTATTTAACAGATAAATATATTAAAGTAAAGAAGGATGATAAATTCGGTTTTATAGATAAAGAAGGCAATATTATATTAAATCCTCTGTTTGAAAAAGTTGGGATTTTTCGTGATAAAGACAAAGAATATTTAGCAGGAAAAATTGATGGAAAAGTTAAACTTTTTTATAATAGCGGAAAGTTGATTTCAGAAAATGAGTTTTATACGGTTCCCACAAAAGAAAATTATGCACTATCTCAAGATTTAAAGCCAATATTACAAGCATATAGAAAAAAGGGCAGCACTGTTTATAAAAAGTCGCCCGCAGAACCTAAAGATCATAATGTATATGAAATTCAGGAAATACCTATTAAAGATAAAGTTCAAATTGCTGCAATCCAAAAATTTGAAGCTCCTGTTTCGTTTAAAGAATCTTCAGATATATTTACGGTCGGCAAGAAAAATTACACTATAGTAAGAGATAATCATAAAATCGGATTAAATGATAAAAACGGAAATGAAGTTATTCCTGCAATATATAATAAAATCAATGTCAGAAAACCATGTGCGCATTCTTCTTATGAGGTTATTTCAGCAGAAAGAAATCATTCACATACTTTATATGACTTAAAAGGTAAAATTGTTGCAGAACAAGTTTATGATAAAGTTAACATATATAAATACGGTAAAATATATACGTATTCAAAAGAAGGCGACAAGTGGGTGTTAAGAGTAAATAATAAAGAAATCGGAAATATGACTTTTAGAGAAAATGATTATAAGTTTGAAAAAACTCATTTCTCTTTGTTTAGTCTACATAGAATTAACGAGTTATTTATAACTCTTGTAACATCTGTTTAATAAATCAGACAATTTCGATGCTGATTTAAAAATCTTTAAAACAAAAACTGCTTTCAGAGTAAAAGCAGTTTTTGTTTTAAATTTAAACAGAATTAAGCTTTTTTATTTGTTTTAGCTTTCTTCTCTTTACCTGTACCGACCTCTAAAAGTCCAATTTGTTGTACATATTCTTCAGGCTTCATTGTATTTTTAATAAGGTCTAATAATGCTTTTGTCGAACCGGTAGATAATTCCGGATTGTCATAATTAGCAACATATAAATTAACTAATCCGCCGGCTATATCTTTAGATTTTACTGCGCTTTTAATGGCTTTATCAGATTTACCGCTTAGAATTTGGGCTTTTATAAATTCTGCATTTGTTTTTGGATTTTTTGTACATCCATAATCATTACATATTGTAACAAAATCTTCACCGGCTTCTAATTTTTCAGTTAAACAGGGTTTTGTAAATATTCCCTGTTTTTTAAACATATTACCGTCTAAAAATTGATTTTCTTTGTAACCAAAAGTATCAGCAGTAGCCCTTCCTAAAGTATTCAATCTTGCCATACCAAAAGAAGGTGAGCTGTTAGATTGGACATTTTGTACCGCCATTGAACTTGAAATTTTTGTAATCATTTTTACTTCTCCATATTATTACAATTATATAAATATTGTAAAAAAATTTTTTGTTATTTGAGTTTGCAGAAAAATTAAAAATTTAATACTGCTTAATAAATTTTCGTTTTCCGTTTACAAAATCTGCAACAATATCGCCGTTTCCATATAATTTATATTTATAAATTGTTAATCCTTCCAAACCGACAGGACCTCTAGCATGAGTTTTATTTGTTGAAATGCCGACTTCAGCTCCAAAACCGTATCTAAATCCATCCGCAAAACGTGTGGAAATATTTTTATATACACCTGCCGAATCAACATACATCATGAATTTTTCACAGTTTAAATCGTCCTCTGTAATAATGCAGTCTGTATGCCCGGAACCGTATGTATTTATATGATTAATTGCTTCATCTATAGAATTTACTACTTTTAAAGATATAATTTTTTCTCCGTATTCATTATTCCATTTATAAACAATATCATTAATCAAATGATGTTTATGCTTTTTTAATGATTCATCTGTGTTAATTTTTACCTTGTTTTTTTTGAGTAAATCTATAAGAGAAGGAAGAAGTTTATCTTTAATATTTTTGTGAATTAAAACTGTTTCAACAGAATTACAAGCGGCGGGATACTGGCATTTTGAATCAATTATAATATCAAGAGCTTTATTTATATCGGCAAATTCATCTGCATATATGTGGCAAATGCCGTCAGAATGACCGAGAACAGGTATTTTTGTATTTGATTTTATATATTTAACCAATTCGTTTGAACCTCGTGGAATTATTAAATCAATATACTCATCAGCTGTGAGCATATCTTTAACATCATCTCTTGAAAAAATCAGATTAACCATATTCTTTGGGAAGTCTTTTGTTTTAGAAAGAGCAGATTTTATTGTTTCAAATACAGCTGTATTAGTTTCAATTGATTCGGAACCGCCTTTTAAAATTACGGCATTAGCGGACTTTACGGCAAGTGAAGAAATTTGAGAAATAACATCGGGTCTTGCTTCAAATATTACTCCTATGACTCCTATCGGGCAGCTTACTTTTTTTAATATAATGCCATCTGCTATATTTTTTTCCCATAGGACATTATTAACAGGGTCTTTTAAATTTTTTGTATCAATTACACCTTGTATCATATCCCTTAACTTGTTTTCATCAAGTTTTAATCTGTTATAAACGGCATTTGTTATTTTTCCGCAATCAAGCAGCTGCTTTGCATTTCCCAAATCTTTATTATTTGCAGATAAAATTTTTTCTTTATTAAGTTTAAGTTCTCCCGCTATATTATTTAAAGCGGTATTTTTTATTTCGCTTGATAATTGCAGAGCTGAAACAGAGGCTTCTTTTGCGCTTTTTGCAATATCTGTAACATTTGTCATAATAAACTCCCTATAATAATGCAATATTATCTTTTGTTATTATTGCATCATAATTCTTATGTCCTAAAATTTCATATATATTGTCAGAATGTTTACCTGCAATTTTAGAGCAGTCAATAGAATTATAATTAGCTATTCCTCTTGCAAACTCGTTTTTATTTTCATCCAAAATAGAAACTACGTCACCGCAGTCAAAACAACCGTTAATTTTTAAAACTCCGATGGGAAGGAGGCTTTTATTTTCTTCAACAACTGCCTTTTTTGCGCCCAAATTAACTATAATTTGCCCTGTAATATTTGTAGCATAGGCAATCCACCTTCTTTTTTGAGAGAGCTGTTCAACAGGATAAAAGACAGTACCTGTTTTTTCTTCCGAAAATAATCTTGTTATAATTTGAGGAGATTTGCCGTTTGCTATAATTACATAACCTCCGGAATGAGTAACAACCTTTGCCGCTTGAAGTTTTGTTCTCATACCGCCTCTGCCCCCTTTAGAAGCAGATTGGGCATATCTTTCTATCTCCTCCGTCAATTCTTTTACTTCGCTTATTAAATGCGCATTGGCATTTTCTTTGGGATTATCATCATACAACCCGTCAATATCTGACAGAATAACAAGTAAATCTGCATCAAGTTTGCTTGCCACAAGGGCAGAAAGCTTATCATTATCAGAAAAACTCACACCGTATACGGGATTATCCGTTCCCTCAAGTTCTGATGTTGAAACAGTATCATTTTGGTTTATTACGGGAATAACCTTTAATTCCAAAAGAGTATTCAAAACATTATTTAAACTCAGATACTTTACTCTGTTAGTAAAATCATCCTCCGTTAAAAGAATTTGTGCCGTATTAACAGAATATTTGTTAAAACCATCTTCATATATAGACATTAACTGGCATTGCCCTACAGCCGCACATGCCTGTTTTATAGATAAACTTTCAGATGAATTAACATCTAATCTTTTAGCACCCAACCCGACAGCACCCGAAGTAACTATAATAATTTCTTTTCCTTGTCTGTGAAGTTTTGATATTTCTTCTATAAAGGAGTATATACGAGAAAGTGAAATTTCCCGATTTTCATTTCTTAAAACATTTGTTCCGAATTTAAAAACAATTCTTTTTGCATCATTAATTTTCATACTAACAATTATAACCTAAACCCCAATCAATGCAATAAAATTAAACGTGATTATAATTCCGCAATATAAGCAGTTATAAATTGTCTTGCAACTCTTGGGGTTCTAATGCTTTTTAATGCGGCAAATTCTTCCGCTTTCTTAAATAATTCATCATTAACTTTTACGCAGCAGTCATCAGCAATTTTTTGAACGATATCAAGATATTCTTTTTTTGTCAGCAATGAAAAGGTAAGCATAATTCCAAAACGGTCGGAAAGTGATACCATTTCATCTATTGTATCATTATAATGAATTTCATTTCCTTCTCTCGAGGTAAAACTTTCTTTTACAAGATGCATTCTGTTTGTGGTTGCATAAATAATTGTATTAGAAGGTTTGTCAGATAAAGACCCTTCTAACACCGCTTTTACAGATGAGAAATTTTTATCATCTTCTTCAAAAGAAATATCATCAGCAAAAATTATAAATTTTAAAGGTAGATTTCTAAGCTGCTCATATAAATCAGCTAAATAAATAAAGCTTTCTTTATAAACCTGAATTATTTTTAAATTATAATTATTAAATTCATTTATCAATGCCTTAACGGTAGAAGATTTTCCGCATCCTCTGTCACCGTATAAAAGAATATTATTTGCTTCTTTTCCGTCAAGAAAAGCCTTAGTATTTTGTTTAATAATACTTTTTTGATATTCATAATTTTTTAGATCGGAAAATGTTAAAGCATCAAAGTACTTTACGGGTTTAATTTCTCTTTGTTCTGTATATTTAAACGCACTGTAGCAGGAAAAAATCCCGTACCCGAATTTTTTGTAAGAATTAATTATATCCGATAAAATGAATTTTTCATTTCTGCCAGTATAAAAATAAGGTAAATGCTTTATAATTTCTGATTGTTCGGGATATTTTTCATTTAAAAGATTTTGTATCTTTGTATAATCAAATTCCAATAAATTATTTAATAAAGTCAATTCATATTCGGCGGTATTTAATATTTGATTATTTTCTCTTATACATTTGCTGCAGCCTTTTGAAAGAATATTTTCATCTTCATAAATCAGTCTTTTTAAATATTCATAAAAATTTTGATTTACATCTTTTTCATATAAGAGAGAAATAAAATCAGAATATAATTTTAAGCCCTCGCAAAAATCGTGATTTTCATTAACTGCATTTAAAAAGTTAATAAATGATACAATAACATTATCATTCAAAATATTTTTAAATATAGTTATAATTAGAATAGAAGTTGTAATATTATTCATTATTAGCATTTTCCGGTTAAAATTCTTAAAATTTTATTTTTGCATTTGTGTATAAAACTTTTATTAAAATTTGCAAAGTTATGTTTAAAATTACAATTTAGCATTCTGCAATACATCTTGCAAGATTTAGTCATATCTCTGCATTTTTTTGCTTTTTCACTATTCCAAATTTCTTCGGGTAAATTTTCTTTAATATTTCCGACAGGAAGCATGTTGAAACACAATCTTACATCTCCGTACGGGTCAATAGCATAGTTTGTTGAACCTACATCACACTTAATTTCTTTTAAAATATCATCGGGATTATTAAAGAAAACCTTCATTGCTTCAAGCTGCTCATAGGAATTATAAATTGAATGACCTGCCATCTTCATTTCAACAAGCCTGTTTATAACTTCTGCTGCACGTTTTGCCATATTCTTATATTTTGCACGCAGTTCTTTAGGCATTTTGTACTCTGAAGTATTACAACCCTTTTGATAATTATATCCGTGAAAAGATTCCTTATCATCTAAAAGCTGAAACATAATACCGTTTATTTTGTTTTTTGTTACAAATTCTACAAGAGGTATTACCTCTTCAATATTTTCGGGAAATACTATAGTCGCAATATTTATACCCAAAGAAGAATGTTTTTCATCTCTAAGCTTTTTTAATGTCATAATAGCATCTAATGCTTTTTCATACGAGCCATGTCTTCCTCTTGATTCATCATGAATAACCGGATTGTTAACGGCATTTAAAGAAATATTTAACGATTGAATTGGAGAATTTATTATTTTTTCATATAAATTTTGAATACTGAATGCATTAGACATGGATGCAACTTTTATTCCCAATGAATCAGCATATTCAGCAAGTTCAAAAATATCCTGTCTTAAAAAAGGTTCGCCGCCTGAGAAACAGAACCAAAAGCCTTCTCCAAGCCAATTTCTCAGGTCAGAAAGAACTTTTTTCCACTCATCTGTGGTTAGTTCTTTTGAAATTACGTCGGAAGGCGTTGTTTTCCATTTTGAACAAGTCACACATTTCATTTGGCATCTGTCTGTAATATCAAAAGTTATTTGCTGCGGCTTTTCAAGGTTATTATTCATTTTTTTTCTTTTCCTTATTAAAATAATCGTATATAAGCTGTGCCTGCCCCTTAGATAATAATAACACTAATTCTTCTTTTGTCAGCTTTGAAATTTTTGAAACTGAATAATATTTTTCAATAAGGAGTTTTTTATTTTTTTGAAAAAGCCCTTTAATATTATCAAGCTCCGAAATTACAGCCTCTTTTTCCCTAAGATGTCTGTGGAAAGTTATTGCAAATCTGTGAGCTTCATCTCTTATTCTCTGAAAGAAAAATAAAGCCTGTGAATTAGATGGAAATATAACAGGCTGCGGATTATTCGGTATAAAAATTTCTTCAATTCTCTTTGCCAAAGAAACAATATCCTGATGTTCCAATCCGAGTTCTTTTAAAATTGAAACCGCACTTGAAAGCTGTCCTTTTCCTCCGTCTATAACAATTAAGTCGGGAAGCGGTAAATTTTCTTTGATTAATTTTGAATATCTTCTCGTTACAACTTCTTGCATTGATTTAAAATCATCAGGTTTGCCGGCTTCAACCGTTTTAATTTTATACTTTTTATACTCGCTTTTTTTAGGCATTCCGTTATAAAAAGAAACCATAGACGCAACCGTATTTGTCCCCTGAATATGAGATATATCAAAACATTCAACCCTGTGCGGAAAATTTCTCAGGCTTAATTTTTCCTGAATGTAAGCACCTGTTTCATTATAATTATTCTGTATTTCCTGCAAAGATTTAACCTTCATTTCCTGCAAGTGATAATTTGAATTTTTAAGTGCAAGTTCCAAAATGTCATCATTCTTTTTACTTTTTCCGCTATTAATCAATACTTTTGACCCTTTTTTTGCTGTAAGCCACTTTTCAAAAATCAATTTGTCTTCTTGAGATATTTTAGCTGAAAATATTATTTCAGAAGGAATATCAAATTCTCCGGATAATTGATAATACTCTTTTATAAAATATGAAACAATTTCCTCCTCGCTGTCATAATCAGATTTAGAAATTTCAAAATCTTTCTTATTTATAAGTCTGCCGTCACGTATTTGTAAAAGAGAAATGCCTCCGAATAATTCATCTGAACTAACGGAAATAATATCCTGATTTATATTTGTATTTTCATAAACAACTTTTTGTTTTTCTATTGTTTTTAATACATCAAAATAGCTGTCCCGATACTTAGCCGCTTTTTCATATTCCTGATTTTTTGAATATTTTTCCATCATGGATTTAAGTTCTTCAACAAGCTGCATTTGTTTTCCCGATAAAAATAATTCGACATTTTTAATAAGCTTTTTATATTCTTCCGAAGAAATTAATTTTTGGCATGGCGCCATACATCTGCCAATTTGATAATATATGCAGGGTCTGTCTTTAAACTTAGCAGTTTTACATTGTTTTAACGGAAATAATTTTTTCAATAAATCCAAAGTCGTATACATGGATTTTGCATTTGTATAAGGACCGAAATACTTACCTTCAACCGGATTTTTGTTAGCTTTTCTTGTGACAAATATTCTCGGATAATCTTCTTTTGTAATAAGAAAATAAGGAAATTTCTTATCATCCTTTAATAACACATTATATTTGGGCTTGTATTTTTTTATTAAGTGAGATTCAAGAATTAAAGCTTCGACTTCCGAATTTGTAATTATAAACTCAATTTTTTCTATTTGAGGAACCATAACCGATAACTTAACGGAAGTATGCTTTTTATTAAAATAACTTGAAACTCGTTTTTTAAGATTTTTTGCCTTGCCGACATATATAATTGTATTAGTTTTATCAAAAAACTGATACGAACCGCTTGCCTCAGGTATTAGTCTTAATTGCTCTTTAACATCCATAATAATATTTTACAACATATTTATAATTTAACCGAAAAAAATGTTAAATAAAACTTATTAAATTCTTTATGAGATAATAAAAATATGAAGGTTTCTTTATTTGAAATTTATAAAGTTTTTTTCATAATCGGAATTCAATTGCTTGGCGGCGGTTATGTTATTGTTCCGCTTCTTAAAAGCAGCGTAGTTGAAGAAAAAAAATGGCTGACAGAAGAAGAATTGATTGATTTTTATGCAATGAGCCAATGTATTCCGGGTATTATAGCAGGAAATATTGCAACTTGCGCAGGGTTTAAAATCAGAGGTATTTTAGGGGCTTTAACTGCAATTTTAGGAATTATTACCCCTCCTTTTGTAATAATAATAATGCTTGCAAACATTTTAACTTCAATAATTGATTATCCTATTATTCAAAATGCATTTTGGGGCATAAGAATTTCGGTTGTAATTCTTGTTATACTTACAATTAAAGATTTATGGACAAAAAGTGTAAATTCAACATTTGCATATATTTTATTCTTTTTTATTTTATTGTGTTTACTAATTTTGCCCGTTTCGCCGACGTTAATAATAATTACATCCGCCGTAATTTCTCTTTTATATTCAAAAATAAAAGGCAGCAAAAATGCTTAAATTATACTTTTTAATCTTTTATGAATTTATGAAAATAGGTGTTTTCGCAATAGGCGGAGGCTATGCCGCTTTACCCTTTTTATATTATCTGCAGGAAAAATATAATTGGTTCAGCATGGAAGAACTAACAAATATGATTGCCGTTTCAAATATTACCCCTGGCCCAATTGGTATAAATATGGCTACTTATACCGGTTATACAACCGCAAATCTTTTGGGTGCAATAATTGCAACATCTGCAATTATTTTAATTCCGTTTATAATGACGATTATAATAACAAAACTCTTTGTAAAATTTCAAAGCTGCAGCTGCGTAAATATGGCATTTACAGGGTTAAAACCTGCAGCGTGCGCACTTCTTGCTTCTATAAGCATAAAACTTTTTTATCAAACAATTATCCGTACAAAAGATGAACCGTCATCTTTTTGTTTTATAGATTATCAGGCATTGCTGCTATTTTTATTAATAATTATTCCGTTTATATTTTTTAAAAAAAATCCCCTCATTGTTATAATTTTAGGGGCAGTTGGCGGTATTGTTATAAAGGGATTTTAAAATTTATTCCAATATATATAGTCTAGTGCCGCATTTTAACGGCGGCAAGGAGCCAAAGGTAGAATGCAACACTAGATTAGATTAAAAAGCCATAAAACTGAAGTTTAGAGTTTCATGGCTTTTCTATATTTATAAAAATAATATTTATTCTTCCGAAGAAGTTAGCTTAAATATGCCAAAAGCAAAAGCACCTGCAACAAAGTTTACAATAATAGTCATGAAGACATTTACCCATTGAACCTTATCAAGCAAACCATAAGAAAGAGCAACTGCAGGATTATATGCACCGGGGAATTGACCGCCCAAAGAACATGCAGCAGCTACAGAAAGTGTTAAACCTATTGCAATACCATAATAAGAATTGCCTTGCGTTTTCTTTGTCGTTGCAACCTGCAATACAACATAACATAATGCAAAAGTAAACAAAAATTCTGCAGTTAATCCGCTAAATATGTTAACTCCCTGACCTCCGTCCATTGGTCCGGGTCCTTCATCCTGAAAATGTCTTGCAAAAACAAAAGATGTCAATACTGCCAGTATTGCACCTGCAAACTGTGATACCATATAAGGAATAAGTTCTGCTTTACTTAATGCACCTCTGGCACATGCAGCTAATGACACAGCAGGGTTATAATGTCCGCCTGAAATATGACCTCCTGCGTAGACCATTACCATTAAAATAAAACCTAACATCATCGGATCACCACCAAGATGTGCAACCGTAAGCACAAGGAAAAATGTTCCTATAAGTTCTACCAAATACTTTTTTAATTTTTCATTCATGGATATCTCCTTACTTATAAATACAAAGCTTAGTATAACACTTTTCCTTGTATATGTAAATTTTTTATACTTTCTTCCCGATATTAATTTTATCAATTAAAGGTGTTGAAACTGAAAGGATTAAGGCGCCGAAAAATCCTGACCAAAATCCGTCTATCTTAAATCCCGGTGAAAATTTTGCAACAAGCAGGAATAATAAAGCATTTATTATCAAGCTGAAAATACCTAAAGTAAATACGTTTAAAGGCAGTGATACCAAATTAACAAGCGGTTTTATGAAGGTATTTACAAGCCCTAAAATCAGTACAACAAACAATGCGCTTAAAAATCCCGTTATTGTTATTCCGGGAATTACCCATGCTATAAACATAATAAGAAGCGCAAACAATACCCATTTTAAAATCATATTCATATTTCTATCTCCTTTTTTTTGAAGATATCATATTATTTTAAATATATAATTATCCGATTGAAGGTATATTTTAACTATGAAGATTTTGCGAAAGAATATAACCTCTGTCAATTAATTCGACATCAAGTCCGTTTTCTTTTATTTTATCCAAAGTAAATTTTACGGTTTCATATATATCAGAAGGAATATTGTCTTTATTTTGGTTATACCACATCATTTCAACATCAAATGCCAAATGTTTTACACCTGCATTAATTGAATTTGTTATCCAGGCTGTTATTTCTTCTTTTGTATCATTTAAGCCCGGTATTAAAATAAATTTTGTTTTTACTCTGTCGCAGGCAGGCTGAACAGCAGCGTAAGTTTTAATATTCTGCCAAACTCTATCGTAAAAATCAAAACGCTTTACTTTAATAAATGTTTCTCTTGTTCCTGAATCAACAGAAACCACTATATTAACTCTGCCTTCTTTTATTCCTCTTTCAACCGCTTCACTGTATTTAGTAGCATTTGTAAGTACTCTTATACTTGATAAATCGTGTTCAATGAATAGTTTTAAAAGGTCATCAAACTCTGGAGCGCTGCACGGTTCGCCGCCTGCTATTGTAATATGTCCGCCTTTTCTCAGATAGCCTTTGTCTGCCATATCTTTTATTGCAGGATATACATTATACTGCTTTTGATGAGGTCTGTCTTTATCATTAAGCCAACAGTATACACAATGCTCATTACATATAGTCCAATTGTTGAAATTGATGAAGGAAATGTAATCTTCATTATCCCATTCTTTTTCTTGCAGATAAATACAATTTTTGCATTCGGGAATAATATTACCGTTTTTCATTTGGGTTCTGTAGCGCCTCTTGATTGAAAAGAAAATTTCCCAATTTATAAGTTCTCCGTTGTAATTTTCAATAATTTTTTTATATCCTTTTTCTGTAGGCGGAATACGGCAGCAAAAATTAATACTGTCCGTAAAGAAATCCAGACCATGCTCTATTAAATCACAGCTTACATATTTTACGGGCTGTAATGGATTTTCAGTTTTATGCGGCATAAAAT
>JAJQHF010000118.1 GCA_021199975.1 Candidatus Gastranaerophilales bacterium | reverse complement strand
TTTCTGTAGTTGCCGAAAGTGAGTAAATTTTCATCCGTAATAAAAATAATTAAAATAAGTTAAAAAAGTTATTTCTTCAAATAATTTAAAGTTGCTTGGTATGGTTATAATAATAGGAAAATAAACAATGGCAAATTATAAATTAAATATATTTTTTTCTTTGGTTGCTCTTGTTCATTTTTTTGATCTGTTTTTACCAAAGTATTCCAATAATAATAAATATGTTTAAAGATAAAAATGAAGAAGTTAAAAATTTTGTAAATTGTGCATTATTTTATTTTTTGCTGAATATAATTGTTCTTGCATTTACATACCCTGCCGGTTCAATGGATATTGATTTTTTGACTTCGTATAATGAAATTGTAAATTATAAGTTTCATAATTTTTAAACATGAATTTGATAAAGATTTGTTGAGAATATACAAATTAACAGGTCAGGAGATGTTAGAACATGGGGAAAAATAGAAGAAACAACAGATGAAGACTTATTGATTATATAGGTATTGCGGCATAGGCGATTTTCAAAAAAAAACTTGAAAGGGCAATAAAATGGCAAATCACCACGCAACAGTTATAGAAGGGTTTTTCAGGTAAAAAATGCAAATACAAATTAATTCCATTTGCTACGCAAAACAAAAAAACAAATGAATTTATAACAGGGCAAAAAGGAAACTCAAAAGCCTGAAAGCCAAGTTGTAAGAAGGAAATTCGGAAATATGGATGTTCCTTTGATTGCACTTGGCTGCATGAGGCTTCCGATGAGTGATAATAAAATTGATAGGTCGAACTTGATAAAATGGTTGAATATGCAATCAGCCGCAGTGCAAATTATTTTGATACTGCTTATATGTATGTTGACGGAAAATCTGAAATTGCAATCGGGGAAGTTTTGAAAAAATATCCTTGTGAAAGTTTCTTTTTAGCAGATAAAAAAACTGCATATCTTGTTAAATCACCTGCTGATGTTCACAGATTATTCAATGAGCAATTGAAAAAATGTCAGGTTGAATACTTTGATTATTATATGATACATAATATCAATAAAAATACGATGAGCAATTATCGTGATAATGATATGTATGCCTGAAATGTCTTAAAGTTTGTCCGAAAAACAGAATTAAATTTGGCAAAAAACCGAATCTGATGTTAAATTCAGTTTAAAAAGACGTGAAGTAATAATTGGAGCAAGTGTTTTAGCCTTGTTCGGAGCAATAGATCAAGAAAGATTTGCAAACAAATTCGACAACTGCAACCTTTACGTTGCAAATTGCCCAAATAAAATTATTGTAAAAGCGGATGAAAACTTCCCGACTGTACATTTAGATTACACAAAAGGCTCTTGCAAATCTGATTGTGCAAAGTGTGGCGAAGTTTGCCTGACAGGAGCAATAAAACGTTTGAGTTTGGAAGAAAAATAACAAACAAGAATTGCTATGGCAATGATAAAAGAAGATAAATGCTCAAAATGCGGTCCGTGGGCTGAAACATGTCCTTATGGAGCTATAACAAAAATTGATGGCAAACCAGTTTTAAAGGGCTAAAAATGTGTTGGATGCGGTGCATGTAAACAAGCCTGCCATTTTGATGCGATATAGATTTTTGCAGTAAAACAACAAATTACAATTTAATCGAAAGGAGATAATATGTCACTCGGAATCACAGAAATTTTTTATATTGTCAATAAATGATGTAAAAAATTGATTATTTTGTGTAGCATTTTCAAATTTTAATAACAAAATTTGGAATATAAATAGGAATAAAAACTCTCTGTATTTCGTTTTTTATTAATCGCAAAATGATTTTAGATTTTTTCACATCTTCAATATTTAGACCGAAAATTGGTATTAATTATCAAAATTGAATAAATCACTTTCTTTTATATTAAGAACATCACACAATCTGAAAATTAATTGTATGCTTATACCTCTTTTTGCTGTTTCAATTTTGGCTAAATGTTCCCTTGAAACATCAAGTATTTCAGAAAGACTGTTTTGTGAAAAGTTTTTTTCTTTTCTGTATTTTGCTATATTTTTGCCTAATTTTTTTAATTTTTCGTTATCTATGTTCATAATTACATTGTGTAATATACGAAGACAAATGTATGTAGTCTGAAAGGGAATAAATGTAATAATGTTAGTTTAATAAATTAGTATGTCTAATCTCTAGATATAACAAAAATTGCTTCTTCTGCAAAAAAATTAGAGAAAATATTATACTGTATGCCTTTTCTTATATGAGCCTTTGTTGTATATAAACCTTCAAGTATTTTAATATTATTCTTTTTTGCGTATTCAAAAAAATCTTTAATGGTTAATAAGTGTATATTAGGAGTATTATACCATTCAAATGGAAGTACTCTTGATTTAGGCATATTACCTGTAAAAAAGAAATTAAAACGGACTTTCCAATATGCAAAGTTAGGGAAACTTACAATGCATTTTTTGCCTGCACGAAGCATTTCCTCCAAAACAAAATCCGGATTATGAGCTGATTGTAAAGTTTGATTTAAAATAACATAATCGTAATATTTATCAGAAATTTGTTTTAAACCTTCATCTATATCTCCTTGAATAACGGAAAGACCTTTTTCAAGACATCTAATAACTTCATTTTGTGAAATCTCAATTCCGTTTCCTTTTACATTCTTTTTATCTTTTAACAGTTTAAGAAGATAACCGTTTCCACAGCCTAAATCTAATACTCTTGAATTTTCTTCAATAATCTTTTCAATAATGGAATAATTTAAATGGAGACCTTTTGATGCAGCATAATGTCTATTCAGCATTATCTTCATCTCCTTTTATATGAGTATTTAAAAAGCTTTTAATTATTTTTGTTTGTACTTCAAATTCAAGAAGGAAAGCATCATGCCCGCAAGGTGATTGTATTTCGCAATAAGAAACATCTTTTCCGATTTGAACAAGAGTGTTGACTATTTCTTTTGCTTGAGAAGAGGGGAAAAGCCAATCGGAGTCAAAAGATATAATCAGAAATTTAGCTTCTGACTTTTTAAAAGCTTCTTTTAATGAACCGTATTTTTTTGCCGGATCAAAATAATCTATTGCTTTAGTTATGTAAAGATAGCTGTTAGCATCAAAACGGTCAACAAAAATTTGACCTTGATGCTGTAAGTAGCTTTCTACTTGAAAGTCTATATCAAAATTAAAATCATAATGGTCTTTATTTTGAAGTCTTCTTCCAAATTTATTGTACATTGCTTCTTCACAAAGGTAGGTAATATGCCCGATCATTCTTGCAGTGGAAAGACCTCTATCCGGTTTATTTTCTTTGTCGTAATAATCTCCGTTATTCCAAAAAGGGTCAGAAATTATTGAATTTCTGCCTACGGCATTAAAAGCTATAGCCTGAGGCGAAAGCCTTGAGGTTGTTGCTATAAGTATAGCAGAGTCAACAAAATCGGGGTAAGAAATAACAAATTGCATAGCCTGCATGCCGCCCATGGAACCGCCTGCAACACTGTAGAGTTTTTTTATTCCCAAATAATCAAGTAACTTTTTTTGTACTTTAACAGTATCTTCAATTGTAAAAACAGGAAAGGTTGTACCGTAGGATTTTCCGGTTTCGGGGTTTATACTTGAAGGTCCCGTTGTTCCGCTGCAGCCGCCTAATATATTTGTGCAAATTACAAAATATTTATCTGTATCGAAGGCTTTTCCCGCTCCTATCATTGTATCCCACCAACCCGGTTTTTTATCGTTTTCGGAGTGATAACCTGCAGCGTGAGCATCACCCGTTAATGCGTGGATTACAAGAATTGCATTTGTTTTATCAGTGTTTAATTCTCCGTATGTTTCGTATGCAACGGTTATGGGTGCAAACTCTACACCGCTCTCAAATTTAATTTTTTCTTCAATCGTATATGATTTTGTTTCTACGAAACAGGCACTTTTTTCATTTTTTATCATTTTTAGCCTTTATAAGCGTGAGATTTTGATTGCGTTATCAATATCTTGAATAATATCATCTATGTTTTCAAGTCCGATTGAAGCTCTCATAAAATCATTGGTAATACCTGCTTCTAAGAGTTGTTTGTCACTTAACTGTCTGTGGGTAGTACCGGCAGGGTATGTGATTATAGAGCGGACATCTCCTAGATTTGTTGCATGAATAAAAAGTTTTAAAGCTTCTATAAATTTAGTACCGTCGCCGTCTACTCCAAATCCGATTAAGGAGGAAGCTCCTTTTTTCAAGTATTTTTTAGCTGCTTCATAATCGGGACTGCTTTCTAAATAAGGATAAATTACATAATTTATATTAGGATGACTTTCAAGATGTTTTGCAAGTTTTAGTGCATTTTCACAATGTCTTTCCATTCTTACATGAAGAGTTTCTAGTCCTAATTGAGTAAGGTAAGCATTAAAAGGACTCTGACTGCAGCCTAAATCTCTTATAAGATGCGCACGTGCTTTTGCTATAAATGCCGCATTTCCAAAAGCTTCGGTATATATTATTCCGTGATAACTTTCATCAGGAGTTGTAAACATTTTAAATTTATCGTTTTGACTCCAATCAAATTTTCCAGAGTCAACAATTATTCCGCCCATTGCATTGCCGTGTCCCGACAGATATTTTGTAGTGGAATGTACTATAATATCTGCTCCGAATTCTATAGGACGGCATAAATATGGAGTTGCAACAGTGTTATCAACTATAAGCGGAATACCGTATTTATGGGCTAAATTTGCTAAGCCTTCAATATCCGCAACCTTTATTCTCGGATTACCTATTGTTTCAATGAAAAGGCATTTTGTTTTATTATTTATTGCATTTTCATAATCTTCTAAATTATCGGAATTTATAAAATTAACATTTATTCCGACTTGTTTTAAAGTTTTTGAAAATAAATTATATGTACCGCCGTATATTTTTGAAGAAGTAACAACCTCATCACCTGCGCCTGCTAAGTTTAAAATGGCAATCAATATGGCGGACATTCCGGAAGACGCAGCTAGAGCGCCGACTCCGCCTTCAAGTGCGGCAATTCTTTTTTCTATCATTTCATTAGAGGGATTTGTTAATCTTGAATAAATATCTCCTGCTGTTTTTAAGTCAAAAAGATCAACTGCATACTGAACAGAATCAAAGCTATAAGCAGTATTTGCATATATAGGCATGGATACTGAATTATTTTGTTTTTTTAAATCAATAAATCCTTGTACGGCAAGTGTTTCAAACTCCATAAAATCCTTCTTTCAAATATCATTACTTTTCTTTTATTAAATTTGTAATTATTGCGGCAATGGTAAGAGTTATTGCGCCTATAAAAAACGCATATTCCCAGTGGTAATTAATACCTTGAGGCACAATAAACGAACATTTGCTGATTATCCAGGCAAGCAAAGTACATACCAAAACTTGAGGACCTGCTATAAATATGTTGAAAATACCCATAACAGAACCTTCCGAGCCTTTTTTTATAAATTCCGAAAGCATTGCAAAAGGTAAAGCCAAAATACTTGCCCAGCCTATACCTGCAATTGCCATACAGATTAATACAAATCCGGGTTCCTTATATATTCCCATTCCTATAAATGTTAGGGCTAAAGTAATTAAAGAAATAAAATGGATTTTTTTATTTCCGAATTTTGTTGATAATAATCCGATTGGAATTGAAATTAAAAAGCAGATTAAATTTTGGACAGCAAAACATATGGAAGAAAAATTAGTTGCCTTGTTAATTAACTCAAGATAAGATGCTTTCATTTCCTCCGTTGCGGTTGTTAAATCAGGGATTCCGTAGACTATATGAGTTGCATATTGAGTAAAAAAGATATTCAAGCTCATAATACCAATCCATGTAAAAAATTGAAGCAAGCATATTTTGCCTACCTCGGGTGAGGATTTAAAGAAATCAGAAACCTTTTTAATAAAAGTTATTTCTTCTTCTTTATTTTCTTTAACAATTTCTTTTTTTTCTTCCGTTTTTTTATAGTTATGTTCTTTTATTGTTATACAAGTCCAAAGCATAGCCAAAGAAAAAGCAAGAGCCGCCATTATAAATTGAGCCTTAATACTCATTTGATAACCGAATACATATTTTAAGAAAGGCGCTGTTCCTGCCGCTACAACTGAGCCAAGACCTATAGCAAAGCTTAAATAAGCATTTGCGAGAGAGTGCTGTTTTGGAGGAACCAAATCGGGGACTAAAGCTCTGTATGGACCTTGAGCCGCATTTACACAAGCATCAATAATCCATATCATTATTGCGGCAATAATTAAACCGCCAAAAACAGGAAGGGGAAGGTGTAAGAAATTTGCAATATTTTCCGCAATAGCCGCTGAATTAGGAAAAGCCCATAATGCCAAACTTGCAAATAATGCACCTGCAAATAAGTAGGGTCTTCTTTTTCCGAAAATTGTATGCGTTTTATCGCTTAATTCACCTATTATAGGCTGTACAACCATTCCCGTTACAGGTCCTGCAAGCCATATAAGTCCGAATAATAAAGGCGAAGCGCCCAATCCTTCCGTCACCGGACCTGATAAAATAATTCTCATCTGCCAGGCAAATTGTAAACCGAAAAAACCCAGGCAAAAATTTAAAAGCTGTACTGTGGAAAAAGGTTTAAGCGTGTTTTCCTTTTCAATTACTTCATTACTCATTGTTTTCCTCTTTTTTATTATATGTATCAAAATTTTCTATAAGTTTTGGCAAAACTTCAAATAAATCACCTGCAATGCCTATATCGGCATGCTTAAAAATCGGCGCATTTTTATCTTTATTTATTGCAATAATTTTACCACTGTTTTTTATTCCGGTTAAGTGTTGGTTTGCACCCGAAATTCCGACTGCTATATATAATTTTGGCGCAACGGTTTTGCCCGTTTGACCGATTTGTTGTGATTTTGTAATAAACCCTCGTTCAAAGGCTTCTCTTGAACCTGCAACAGCGGCGCCTGTTTTTTGCGCAAGCTGATATATTAATGCAAATCCGTTATCTTTACACGCTCCCGCACCGCCTGCAATGATAATATCAGAGGAACATATATCTTTATGTTTTGATGATTTTTTTATTGTATTGAGTTTATTAATTTTATTTTCCGATTTATTAATATCAAACCATTTAAAAATAGCAGAGGCACTGTGTTGTTCTGTTTGTACTTCTTTAAAAACATTCTCTTGCACGGTAGCCATTTGAGGAAAACTGCGGCATAAAATATCAGCTGTAAGCTGTCCGCCAAATGTCGGACGTGTAGAAAGAAGAAGATTATTTTCACCTATGTCAAGATTCGTACAATCTGCAGTTAACCCCGTATCAAGCTTTGCGGCCGTATAAGCGGCTATTTCTTTACCCTGGCATGTTGCACCTGTAAGTATTATTCGAGGAGGATATTTTTGTGCAATTTCAACAAAAATTTCGGGGAAAAAATTGGGGTTATATTCAGTAATATTATTATCATTGACAATAACCGCTTCATCGGCGCCGTATTTGCCTAATTCTTGTACGATACCGTCATAATTAATTCTCGGTCCTATTATGCAAACCATTATTCTCTGATTCCAAATTTTAGGCTTTAATTCATATGCTTTAGTGACGAGCTGTTTTACTACAGGTCTTAAACCGTAATCATTATTAAGTTCGCCGTATATCAGTATTCCGTTTGGTTCCATTAATTCTCCGTAACCTCTTTTATTTCAGATATAACATCAAAACAATAATTTTCTTCTTTTGTTATATCTATAATTTTACATTCTCTTTTTTCATTTGTTCTGTAAACTTTTGAAACAAAAGTCGGAGAACCTTTTATTCCCGCCGAATTTTCAGGCAGATTGAGTTCATATATGTTGTACATTTTGTAATTATAATCGTGAGCATGTATATAACCGCTTATTCTCGGAACTTCAGGCTGATATACATAATTATTTATGCAAAGAACGGCAGGCAGATTTATCTTATATACAGATTTTTCCGTTTCATTTTCAGTATTAACGGTTACCGAATCATTTTGAATATCCGTAATTTCATTGACGTTAGAAACTACAGGCAAGTTCAGCCTTGCGGCAGTTGAAGGTCCTGTTTGAGCTGTTTCGCCGTCTATGGCGCTTTGCCCGAATAAAATCAAATCGGTATCGGGATACTTGTTTTGTATGGCTGCTGCTAACACTTTTGATGTTGCACAAGTATCAGAGCCCGCAAATTTTGAATCACAAAGAATTGCCGCATCATCTGCCCTCATTGCAACTGCTTCTTTTAATACCTCAACGGATTTACAAGGTCCCATTGTAATAACCGTTATATGTGCATTATAAGAATTTTTTAAAAGGAGAGCAGCCTGAACAGCCTGTTTATCGACAGGATTCATAATACTCTCCATTTGAGTTCTGTCTATATTATTATTTGCTGTCCATTTTACATCATTAGTATCGGGGACTTGCTTTATAAATACGACAATATTCAATTACGTAACCCTTTTATGTAATATTGTTATACAAAAATATTGCTAGTGCAAATATTACATGTCTAATGCTATATCGAGAGTTTTTGCTTTTGCTACTATAGCGCTGGAGGATATAACATCCACTCCTGTTTTTGCTATTTCGGAAACGGTTTCAATTGTTACATTTCCGCTTGCTTCAACTAATGCCTTACCGTTAATTAAATCTACACATTGCTTCATTAATTCACAATTCATATTATCAAGCATTATAATATCAGCTTTTACCTGTAGTGCTTCTTTTACCTGTTCAACAGTGTCGCATTCTATCTCTATTTTATGAGTGTGAGATATGTGTTCACGAATTTTATTTACTGCATTTGTTATAGAACCTGCATATTGAATATGGTTATCTTTAATCATAACGCAATCAGAAAGATTAAACCTGTGGAGTCTTGCTCCGCCGGTAAAAACAGCATATTTTTCAAAAATTCTAAAGCCGGGAGTAGTTTTTCTTGTATCTGTTATTCTTGCTTTACAGTTCCCTATAGCTTCTTGATACTTATTGGTTTCGGTTGCTATTCCGCTTAAACGCTGAATGTAATTAAGTGCGGTTCTTTCTCCGATTAGCACTGCTCTTGCAGAGCCTTCAATTACGGCGATTGTATCACCTTTTTTTATTTTATCTCCGTCAGAGAAGAAGGTTTGAATATTAATATCTTTTGAAAGAGTTTTAAATACTGTTTTTACAACATCTATTCCGCAGAGAATACCATCTTGCCTCGTATTTAATTTAGCTGTAATTCTTTCCTCTTCTGGCAGCAGATAATCGGTTGTAATATCACCGAACCCGATATCTTCTTTTAGGGCATTTTTTACGTGTTCTTCTACAATGAAATCGTGCAATAAAATTGATGACATAATTAACCTTTCATAATTGTATGTATAGATAATTGATGAGATTTTGACGTTGTATTTGTTTTAGGGAAATCTTCTCTATAATGAGCGCCTCTTGACTCTTTTCTTTCAAGTGCAAAATCAATAATCAAACCTGCAATTATAAGCATATTTCTTAATTCATAGTGGTTTCTTCCCGGACATTTATATATGTATCCGAATTGCTCTTTCATTTTTTGTATTTTATCTTTTGCAAAGCTTAATTTTTCTCCGTTTCTTATAATTCCGGCATTATCCCACATAAGCTGTTTTAATTCCTTAATCATTTCTTTTTCATCGTATTCATTATTTATAAATATATCGTCATTATAAAAATTAATTATTTCGGAGATTTGTTTATCTTCAGTGTAATTATCATTAAGATTTAAAGTTTTCAAATGATTAACAAGCTCATAAGCCGTAACTGCACATTCGAGAATGGAATTTGAAGCAAGTCTGTTTGCCCCGTGCAAGCCCGTACAGGAAACTTCTCCTATAGCATAAAGTCCTTGAATTGATGTATTACCGTTTACTTTCGTCTTTACGCCTCCCATAAAATAATGAGCGGAAGGCGATACGGGAATATAATCTTTTGACGGATTAATATTGTATTCTTTGCAGGTTCCGAATATAGTAGGAAATCTTTTTTCAAACTTTTCTTCACTTATATGTGCTGCATTAAGGTAAACATTTTTTACATGTGTTTTCGACATTTCATTATATATTGCTCTTGTAACAATATCTCTCGGAGCAAGTTCAAGACGTTTATCATATTTTTCCATAAAAGTGCAGCCATTTTTATCAACAAGCTTTGCACCTTCGCCTCTTACCGCTTCCGAAATTAAAAACATTGTCCCTTTATCGGAAAGGGCAAAAGCAGTAGGATGAAACTGAACAAATTCCATATCTTTAACGATTGCACCCGCTCTGTATGCAAGAGCTATTCCGTCGCCTGTTGTTATATCGGGGTTTGTTGTGTATTTATAAAGCTGTCCGATACCGCCTGTTGCTAATATTACGGCAGGCGCTTCTATAATTTTATATTCATTTTCACTGTAATTATATGCTATTAAACCTCTGTTTATATTCTTAGAATCAGTTAAAAGCTCGACGGCAAGAGTCTGTTCATAAATATCAATATTCTTTTGCGACAGTATATATTTTACAAGAGCGTTTTCTATACAAAATCCTGTTGCGTCACCTCTGGCATGAAGTATTCTGTTTACACTGTGAGCAGCTTCTTTTGTAAATTTCAATCTGTTATTTTCATCTCTATCAAAATCCACACCTAAATTTTGAAGCTCTTTTACTACTTGCGCACTTTTTTGAGAAATGAACTCGGCAACTTCGGGGTCAGATAACCCTGCACCGGCTTTAAGGGTATCTTCTATATGAAGTGTGGTTGAATCCAGCTTATTTTCAGGCATTACACACACCATTCCGCCCTGTGCGTATTTTGAATTTGACTCTATTAACCGTGATTTCGTTATAATTAATAAGCCGTTCGGAAGGTCTGCTTCTTTTTGTAATTTAATTGCCGCATAAAGACCTGCAATGCCGCTTCCTGCAATAACAGCAGAGTATTTAACGTGTTTCATCTTAACATCCTTTGCTTTACAATATTGTAAAGCAAACATAAAAAATATTGCGGCTTATTTTTTATATTTTTATGTGTTTTTTAATATTCTGAAAAAATCTTTTATTTTATCAGGGAAACTTGTTGAAGCTTCAAACCATTTTCCCATTTTTCCGCCGAAACCATAAGCTTCTTTTTCAAGAATATTTTCTAAATATTCTTTACTTGCCGTACCTAACCATCCGAGTCCCTTATATTTTCTTACAGATTCCAAATATTCCTTTGCTTTAACCCCGTCCTGTGATGATGCGGGAATTTTTGGAAGTTTCAATGATTCGGAGAAATTCTTTTTAATTTTTGCGCTATATTCTTGTGTTAATTTATCAATTTCATCTTTTATTATCTTTTCTGCTTCTTCTTTCGGATATTGTTTCATTACATTTTCACTGAAATTACCAAATAGACCCGATGCTTGATATACTGCCTGTTCCGCATTTGCTTTGGCTAATGCTTCTGCACCTAATCCTTCGGTTCTGAGTATTTTATTATATTGTTCGCAATGTTTTAATTCATGACTTAAAAGATTAAACTGTTGCTTTTTGCTAAGTTTATCAATAAAACCTTTTGAATATTCTATGGTATTTTCTATAGGATGAAAACCGCCTGTAACAGTATTAAACATTCCGTCAGCTTTATTTGTAAGATTTACATTTTTGGGTGCAACATCAGACAAACCCATATGTTTTACAATTCCTGAATACGCATCATCAACAAATTCTTTTCCGTTTTTACCTTTTAAATCATTAAATAACGGTTTTAAATCTGCCGGAATTTCTTTTAATGCTTTAATCTGCCTGCCTTTATATATTGCAATTCCCGCCGCCGTAATAATTCCTAATGCAAGTAATACTTTTGCAGCCGTTTTTTTATTTTCGGCTTTCTTATTAATATTTGAAGAAAGTAAAACCTCATCAGATTTCTGCTCTAAATTTATTTTTTGCTGTTGTTTTACTTCATTGCTTTGTATATTTAAGTCATTTATATTTTTTTGTGATTGAATTTCCATTATATACATTCCTTTTTTTTCTACATAAAAAAAGGTAATTTTGAATAATTGCCATAAATGCTAAAAAAAATTAAGAAATATTAAGCTTTCTTTTAAAGACTACTCTTTAATT
>JAJQHF010000036.1:10777-12343 GCA_021199975.1 Candidatus Gastranaerophilales bacterium | reverse complement strand
ATATTAAAAGCGGCTCAATTAACGAAAGAATATTCATCTCAAAAAAACAATTCAAAAACATCAATAATATATACAAAAAGAAAATATCTCAGGAAAGCCAATAATAAACAAGCTTTTGTAACATACAGAAATGAAACGGAAATAGTTGTTTAGATTATATTATTTCGTAAATTTTTCCATATCAGAAAATATTTTATTTGTCTTTCTGTTATTGTTAAAATAAGCGGGATTAATTGTTGTAGTCGGATTTTGTTTTAATTTATCACTTTGTTCTTTGCTAATTTGTTTTTTCGTTGTTTTTTCGTTTATCCATGGAAGGAAAAATCCTAAAAATGCAGGTACAAGAATAAGTACTGATAATGCTGTAAATCTTGCATTTAAAGTTTTTGCTTTTTTAACCCAAGGATTATTTTTATCTTTAAACAAATCTGTTAATTTTTTAACTTCTTCAGAATCCGCTGCTTTGCTTAAAGTTTCTTTAATAACGTTATTATCTGCTTTTGCAATATCTTTTCCTTCTTTTGAAAGAAGACCTTGAACTATATTTTTAGATTCATCTGTAGCACTGAAAATCTTGCTTAAATTTCCGTGTTGTCCATCTATAAAGTCGCAAAATCCTAATATTCCGTCTTTATATTTATCAAGACCGCTGTATTTTGATATAATCTGCTCTGTAGATAATACCTGAACACCTTTTATAGGCCTTAAATAATCAAAAACACGTTTAGGTAAACTTTTTTCATAAAAGCCTTTGTCTTTTGAAGCGAGAACAAAACCTGATGAATTTTCGTTAATCTTTGAAAAACCTTTTCTTAATTCTTTCTCCGCAAAGCACATTGTAGCGCAGGTTGTAACATCACGTCTTAAAATTTCTTCTTTATCATATTTATCTTTTGCTTGTCTTGTTCGGGGAAGAATTATTCCAAATCCCATAATACCTAAAAGCATCGGGAAAGAAACATTACATCCTGAAAATTCAAGACCCTGTGCAATTTTGCCTGAAATTCCATTTCCGGTTATTTTATTTACAAATCCTGCCGAAGAACCGAAGGAAGGTTTTGATTTATCTTGTTTTTCAGTTTCTTTTTTATTATCAGGTTTAGTATTTAAAGACTTATCATTAAGAGTTTCTTCTTTCATCAAGCCTTTTAAACCTGCATTTTCTTCTCCCTCTGCTTTATTATACAGCTTTGGTATTACTTGAAGGAAACCTAAAATAGCTGCATATATTGCAACATTGGCGGCAAATCTTCCTATAGTTTTCCTGTTTGTAAGTTTTTTTACGTATTCATTAATTTTATTAGGATTTTGTTTGCCTGCTTTAACAACAACATCATCTGCGTAGGATACGATATTTTCTACAGTTTTTTTAAACGGTGCAGAGGTTGATGCGGAAACAGAGGCTTGTGTGAAATCTGTGTGAGCTGCATCTTTTGCGTGTTTTTTTGAAATTTCGATAAATTCATCGGATAATTTGTTTATTGTAGGGTTTTGTTCCCCATGCACAAGTTTGTTAGCTGAATTTTTAGCCGAATCAATGAAGGATTTTTTCTTTTTAGAGGGTTG
>JAJQHF010000036.1:0-10767 GCA_021199975.1 Candidatus Gastranaerophilales bacterium | reverse complement strand
TTCTTTTGTTTCTTGTGAAGCCTGTTCTTCTAATTTCGCATTTTTAATTATTTCTGTAAATGCATTTTTATAAAAATCTTCTTTTCCTATCGGTTTTCCTGCTTCTGTTAAAGGATTTGCAGCATGAATTTCACCGAGAGATTTAATAAACTTTGCAGGTACATTAATTGTTTCACCTGCAGCCTTTTTCCCAGCTCCGAATAGTATTCCCGGAATTATAAACATGCTGGGACCTGTTATCATTTCTCTGACAAGCTCTTTTAATGCAAATTTCTTATTTACTTCGCCTTTATTTTCTTTTGAGTTTCTTTTTAATCCCATTAAAGGACGTGGAAGGTTAGTGCCGAGCATGTCCTGAAGAGTAAAAGAAACGGCTAATCCGCCATTTTCTATTGTATCAGCCACACCCAATGCAAGTTTGTCTATGCCGGCTGGTATTCCTTTAAATGATGTATTTTGCTTGTTATTAATGTTTTTGTTATTTGTTTCTTTCGGAATTATTGCGTTTACTTTGTTTACCTGCATATTTCGCCTAGTTTGATTTGACTTTTAACTTATAACTCACTTTTGTCTAAAGTTCCTTAATATTTTAAGTTGCGTATTTTTGTTCAATTTATTAATATTTTTTACAAAAGTTAATTTAAGTGTTTTTAGTATACTCAATATATAGTTTTCCTTCAAGCTTAAACAGTTATTATTATTAAGTTTGCTTTACATTGGCTCTTTTCGTTGGACGGAGTTTTTAATACAGGTAATAATATTATTGATGTCTCTTTTACTAATTTTTCTTCCTTAAAAATAATTTAAGGAAGTTTTTTTATTTTACTGCAGGTTGACTGAGAGCGGCTTTCAAGCTATAAAATAAATAAAAAAAAGGAAAAATAATTATGATATTGAATAAAGTAAATTATCCCAACGATTTAAAAGGTTTATCTGTTGAAGAATTAAATAACCTGGCAGATGAAATGAGAGAACTTATAATAAAAAAAGTGAATACAACGGGCGGTCACATGGCGCCGAATTTGGGTATTATTGAGGCTGTAATTGCGCTTCATTATGTTTTTAATACCCCAAAAGATAAGATAGTTTTTGATGTTTCACATCAGTGTTATCCTCACAAAATTTTAACAGGAAGGAAAGAAGGGTTTATAAATCCCGATAAATATCTTGATTTTACAGGTTATACAGCGCCTGAAGAGAGCGAATATGATTTATTTAAAGTAGGGCATACTTCAACCTCTGTAAGTTTAGCTCTTGGCGTTGCAAAAGCCAGAGATTTAGCGGGAGGAAATGAAAATGTTATAGCGTTAATAGGCGACGGCTCATTGAGTGGCGGCGAAGCACTTGAAGGATTGGATAATGCGGCATGTTTTAATTCTAACTTTATTATAATTGTTAATGATAATGACATGTCTATTGCAGAAAACCACGGCGGATTATATGATAATTTAAAATTATTAAGAGATACAAAAGGATTGGCTGAATGCAATTTCTTTAAATCTTTAGGTTTTGATTATTTATATGTGGATGAGGGTAATAATATCCAAAAATTAATTGAAGCATTTAAAACCGTAAGAAATGTAAATCACCCCGTAATTGTTCATATTAATACCCTAAAAGGTCATGGTCTTAAAATTGCAGAAACAAATAAGGAAGCATTCCATTGGATTTTACCCGGAACACTTGATGAAAAAGATACTCAAACAGTTATTGTAAATGAGGATTATAATTCAATAACAAAAGATTTCATTCTTAAAAAAGCAAAAGAAGATAAAACATTCAATGTTGTTACAGCGGCGACACCCGGTGTTTTTGGGTTTACAAAAGATTACAGAGAAAAACTCGGCAGTCAATATACAGATGTCGGAATAGCAGAAGAACACGCAATTGCTTTTTCGGCAGCCTCTGCAAAAATGGGTGCAAAAACAGTCTTTGCGGTTATGAGTTCGTTTATACAGCGTACTTATGACCAAATGTCGCAGGATTTATGTTTAAATAATTCACCTCTTACAATGCTGGTATATTGGGGCGGTATTTCAAATGCAGATGCTACACATCTTTGCGTATTTGATATTCCTGTAATCAGTAACATTCCTAATATGGTTTATCTTGCACCTTCCTGCAAAGAAGAATATCTTGCCATGCTTGAATGGGCAGTTAACCAAAATGAATATCCGGCGGCAATAAGAGTTCCATCTTGTGAATTAATTTCTACAGGTATTGAAGATAAAACAGATTATTCAATATTAAATAAATTTAAGGTTGAAGAAGAAGGCAGTGACGTTGCAATATTAGGATTGGGCAGTTTTTATCCTCTTGCTTTGGATGTAAAAAATGAATTAAAGAAACAATTAAATATTAATGCAACATTAATTAATCCTAAGTTTATAACGGGGCTTGATACGGAATTGCTTGAAAATCTAAAACAAAATCATAAGGTTATAATAACATTGGAAGATGGTGTCTTAGACGGCGGTTTCGGTGAAAAAATTTCAAGATTTTACTCAACCTCCGACGTAAAAGTCCTAAATTACGGTGCTTTAAAAGAATTTACAGACAGAATTCCGCTTGATGAATTATATAAAAAGTATCACTTGACAAAAGAACTTATTACAGAAGATGTCAGTAAAATATTATGTCCGGCAGAGGTTTAATTATGTACACAATAAAAGAAGTATCCGAAAAAATGGAAATTTCCGAACATACTCTAAGATTTTGGGCAAAATGCGGATTTTTCCCGTTTGTTAAAAGAAACCAAAATAATATCAGGATGTTTACGGATAAAGATTTAGAATGGGTTAAAATAGTTAAATGTCTTAGAAGTGTTGGTACGGAAAATAAAGCAATCAAAAGGTATATTGATTTGTGTATAATTGGTGATTCTACCATTGCTGAACGCTATCAAATTATTAAAAGTACAAAACAAAAAGCCTTAAATGAAATGGAAAATTTGAAAAAGCAACTGGATATTCTCAATTATAAAGAAAATTTCTACAAAAATCTTGTTAACGGAAACCTGAAAGATACGTGGAATCCTATGAATAATATTTCAAAAGAAGAAAATGCAGTATAAAAAGCTTAAATTTACTTGACTGATATATAATTAAGAAAGAATTAGCGGTTAAACAAAGGAGATATTATATGAAAGTATTAATGTTAAACGGAAGCTCGCATTTAAACGGTTGTACTTACACTGCCTTAACGGAAATAGGCGAAAGTTTAAAAGCAGAGGGGATTGAATATGAAATTTTTCAAACAGGTGTAAATCCTTTAAGAGATTGCATATCCTGCGGGAAATGCAGTGAAGAAGGCTGTATATTTAAAGATGACGGAGTTAATGAATTTATAAAAAAAGCTTATGAAGCAGACGGATTTGTATTTGGAACTCCTGTTTATTATGCACATCCGTCAGGCAGAATACTTTCATTTTTGGACAGGGCATTTTTTGCAAACAGCTTAGGAGCAGGCAGTAAAGCATTTATGTATAAACCTGCCGCCGCAATAGCTTCAGCAAGAAGAGCAGGTACAACCGCTTCTTTTGATGTTTTAAATAAATATTTTACTATTTCACAAATGCCTATAGTCAGTTCAACTTATTGGAATATGGTTCACGGAAGCAAACCGGAGGATGTTAAACTTGATAAAGAGGGTTTACAAACAATGAGGAATATAGCTCATAATATGGCCTGGCTGCTTAAATGTATAGAACTCGGTAAAAATAATAATATTCCAATGCCCAAAACAGAGAAAACGGAGAGAACCGATTTTATAAGGTAAATATTTAAAAGACGGGGACGCTAAGATTAGCGCCCCTATTTTTTAGAAAAAATATGTGTAAAAATTACACTCTATACAAAGAAATTTTCGGTGTTATAATTATTATGTATAGGTAAATAAGACATGAAGGAGGAAACAATTATCATGGAAACATACGGAATTGAAAAATTTGGTATTATTGGACCAAAAGCAGTATATCGTAATTTAACACCTGCCCAATTGACAGAAGCGGCATTACGTTTAGGCGAAGGTTCTTTAAGCAATACCGGTGCTTTAGTTGTTACAACAGGTAAATATACCGGTCGTTCACCTAAAGATAAATTTATTGTCGATACAGACGGTGTTCATAATGAAATTGCATGGGGAAAAGTAAACCGCCCTATGAGCAGAGAATCATTTAACTCAATAAAGGGTAAAATCGCTGCATATTTGCAAAATCGTGAAGTATTTATATTTGACGGTTATGCAGGCGCTGATAAAAAATATACTCAAAAATTCAGAGTTATTAATGAATTAGCAAGTCAAAATTTATTTATTCATCAATTGTTAATTCGTCCTACAGCAGAAGAATTGGCAAATTACGGTGAAGCTGATTTCACAATTCTATGCGCCCCCGGTTTTAAATGTGATCCTGCTGTGGACGGTGTAAATTCGGAAGCTTGTATCGCTATTGACTACGAAGCTCACGAAATTATTATTTGTGGTTCTCAATATGCCGGAGAAATAAAAAAATCCGTATTCTCTACAATGAACTATGTTATGACAAAGAAAAATGTACTTCCTATGCACTGCAGTGCGAATATGGATCCTGAAACAAATGAAACAGCTGTATTCTTCGGTTTATCAGGAACGGGTAAAACTACATTATCAGCAGACCCCGCACGTAAATTAATAGGTGATGACGAGCACGGTTGGTCACCTGACGGTGTATTTAACTTTGAAGGCGGATGTTATGCTAAATGTATTAATCTTTCTGCCGAAAATGAACCTGATATCTATAATGCAATAAAATTTGGTTCTTTAGTAGAAAACGTTATTATGAATCCTGAAACACGTGAATTTGACTTTAATGACGGAAGCTTAACAGAAAATACCCGTGTAGGATATCCTATAGACTATATTAACAATGCACAGGTTCCTTCAAAAGGCGGAATTCCGAAAGTTGTTATCTTCTTAACAGCAGATGCGTTTGGTGTATTGCCTCCTATATCAAGATTAAATAAAAATGCTGCAATGTACCATTTTGTAACAGGTTTTACATCTAAATTAGCAGGAACAGAAAGAGGTATTACAGAACCACAGCCTACATTCTCAACATTATTCGGCGAACCTTTTATGCCGATGGATGCTTCTGTATATGCTCAAATGTTAGGTGAAAAACTTGAAAAATACGGTACAAAAGTATATTTGGTAAATACAGGCTGGGCAGGCGGATGTGCTTCTCAAGGCGCTAAACGTATGAAATTAGCATATACTCGTGCAATGGTTACTGCGGCATTAAACGGTTCTTTCGATAATGTTGAATTTAAACATCATGATGTATTTAATGTTGATTACCCTGTATCATGCCCGAATGTTCCTGATGAAAAATTGGATGCTCGTGGTATGTGGGAAGATAAAGCTGCTTATGATGAACAGGCTAATAAACTTGCTCAAATGTTTGCAGATAACTTTGCCGCAAAATACCCGAATATGCCTTCTGAAATAGTTTCAGCAGGTCCAAAACCAAAAGTATGCTGCTAATATATAACTTAAATATAGAAAGTACGCTGTAATTTTACAGCGTACTTTTTTGAAAAAAATTATGTACGAAGAAATTTTATATAAACTTTCAAAATCAAACTTTAGAAGCAGTTTTAAATTAAAAGACAAAGATAAAAAATATATTGAAGAAAAAGGGTTTGATACTATAAAACAGCATGCCTGTAATTTTATAAAAAAGAGAATTGCGCCTGCTGTTATTCCTAATGACGGAAAACAGACTCCAATGAAAGGACACCCTGTATTTATAGCTCAACACGCAACGGCATCATGCTGTCGAAATTGTATATATAAATGGCACGGATTTAAAAAAAATGTTGAACTGCCCATAGAACAGCAAGATTATTTAGTTAATTTAATTATGAAATGGATAGAAAAACAAATTAATTAACTTTGATATTCTGATTATATTTAAATTTTAAAACGCTTAAACCTTGCTAAACACAAAAAAAATGTTTGCAAAGTATGCAAACATCAAATAAACACGAGGATATTAAGAGAGAGTAAAAATTATTTTTAAATCATTTTGCCTAAAATGGCTGATTTTTTTTATAGTTATATGTTTTGTTCCCTTAACATTGCCTCTTTTGTTTTTTTGAATTAAGTATTATCTCCTTTCATTTGTTTATAATCTCTACTCTTATATAAAGTTTTTTTGTATTAGAAAATTGCCTATTTGTTTTTTATTTGCTTAAAAAAACTTAACAATATATCTAAGCTGGTGTTATATCCTGCTGCTGGTTAACTTTTGGTCTTTTTTATATAATTATTTTTCGGAAAGAAAACATCTTACTTTATGATTATCATTGATATCAAAGAAAGACGGGTATTCAGTTTTACATTTTTCCATAACATAAGGACATCTTGTATGGAATTTACAACCCTTAGGCGGATTTTGCGGAGAGGGTAAATCACCTTCCAAAATAATTTTTTTATTTTTTCGATTTTCTGATATTACCGGTACAGCGTTTAAAAGTGCTTCCGTATAGGGATGTTTATGATTTTTAAAAAGTTCCTCTTTCTCTGCAATCTCGACTATTTCGCCTAAATACATCACGGCAATTCTGTCAGAAATATATTTTATTATACTTAAATCGTGTGATATAAACAGCATTGTTAAATTTAAGTGATTTTTTAATTCTAAGAGCAAATTTACAATTTGTGCCTGAATACTTACATCTAAAGCGCTGACGGGTTCATCTGCAACAATAAATTCGGGTTTTAAAATTATGGCACGGGCTATAGCAATCCTCTGCCTTTGCCCGCCTGAAAATTCATGCGGGTAGCGGTTTAGAATTTCCTCTTTCATACCTATAAGATTAACTATTTTTATTATCTTTTCATTGATTTCTTTTTTATTTTTTATCACGTTAACAATAAAAGGTTCTTTAAGAATATCATATATTTTCATTCTTGGATTAAGGCTCATATAAGGGTTTTGAAATATCAGTTGAGCGCTTTTACGAAAGTTCTTTAATTCTTTTTTTGATTTTTTTAAAATATCTTCATTTTTGAAAATTACTTCACCGCTTACAGGATTAATAAGTTTTAATATGCAGTTTCCCAATGTTGATTTCCCGCTGCCTGATTCGCCTACAAGACCTAATATTTCATTCTCGTATATATTCAAATTAATGTTATTCAGCGCATATACATATCCTTTAACATTCCCCATTAATCCGTCTATTATGGGATATTGCATATTTAAATTTTTTATTTTAAAAAGTTCTTTCATAAGAATAATTATACATTATTTTAAAATTTTCATAATCAGTAATTATAATTAGATTACTTGAAAATTATAAAATAATTTCGCAGGGATTATTTGTATTTTCTTTGTAATGTTTTAGCGCCAAAAATGCTTTTTCCACCATATTTGAAACTGTAGTTTCCGTATAAAATGCGGTATGCGGAGTTAAAACTACATTAGGAAAGCTTCTTAACATTGAAAGTTCATCATTATCAATAATTTCACTGCTTTTATTGCAGTAATATAACCCGTTTTCATTTTCAATAACATCTAAACCTGCGGCTGATATTTTTCCGCTTTTTATATTATTTATAAATGATTTAGACTCAATAAGATTTCCTCTTGCCGTATTAATAATTATAACACCGTCTTTCATTTTATTTATGGCATTTTCGTTTATCATATGAAAAGTATCAGGATTTGAAGAAACATGAAGAGATATTATATCGCTGTTTTTATATAAAGTATCTAAATCAACATATCGGGCATATTTTTTTAATTCTTCGTTTTCTCCGAATGCATTATAAGCAAGAATTTTACAGTCAAATCCGGATAAATGCTTAATTACGGTGCTTCCTATGTGTCCTGTTCCGATTATACCAATTGTACAATCACGGATATCTCTGCCCATTTTCCCTCTTAACGAATAATCCTGAGCTATTGAACGAAGCATAATTTGATTCATTTTTCTTGTGGTCATTAACATAAGCATTATTGCATAATCAGCAACGCAGTCAGACGGATAACTTACATTTGAAACTTTCATTCCTATTGATTTTACATAATCTAAAGGTAAATGGTCATAGCCTATACTTCTGCAAAGAATATATTTTACACCGTATTCTTTAAATTTATCTATAAATTCTTTTGTGATTTTGCAGGGAACAACGCTTATAGCATCGCAATTTTGAGCTAGAAATAAATTTTTTTCCGAAGGATATTCACTTGTCCAAACAAAATCAATATTATATTTGCTGCTGAATTTATTACAAAGTTCTAATTCATCAAATTTACGAAGTGCAAAAAACGCAATTTTCAAAATTTTTTCCCTCTTATAATACAATTATATGAAAAAAATATAAAAACAGAAATATTTTATCTAAGAAAAAAATTTAACAAAATTGCCAAAATATGCTATGTTTGTAATATCAGCCGAGGGAGATAAATATGAAAGAAGAAAGAGCGCAATGGAGTTCGCATATTAGTTTTATTATAGCGACTATAGGCAGTGCGGTAGGGCTGGGTAATATTTGGAGATTTCCTTATATTATGGGAGAAAATGGCGGTGCAATTTTTCTTCTTACTTATCTCATCCTTATAGCTTTTATTTGCGTAATACCGTTATGCTGTGAACTTGCTATTGGAAAAATTTTTAAAACAGATACAATAAATGCATTTTATAAGATTAACCCTAAATTTAAATGGTTTGGATGGCTTTGTATAATTACGGTTATTTTGATTCCTTGTTTTTACTTTGTAGTCGGCGGGTGGATTTTAAATTATATTTGGATATTTCTTGCTCATCATATACCTGATAATTTTACCCGGTATTTTTCATCATACAGCGCAGAAATCGGTATGCCCTGTTTTTTAACTTTGTTATTTTTGGTTATGTGTGCAATATTTCCTTATAGAGGTGTAAACAGCGGTATTGAAAAAGCAAATAATATAATGATGCCGTTATTTGCTGTAATGCTGATATTTCTTGCCATATTTGCAATTACTCTGCCTGATTCTCAAAAAGGACTTGAATTTATGTTTACTCCTGATTTTAGTAAATTCAATAATGGCATGATTTTAACAGCTTTAGGGCAGGCGCTTTTTACTTTAAGTATTGGGATGGGGGTTATAATAACATACGGAAGCTATTTAAAAAAAGATACAAATATTATAAAATCTGCTTATACTCTAATATTTTTTGATACTTTAATTGCGGTTCTTGCCGGCATTATGATTTTTCCTGTTGTTTTTTCATATAATGTAGAACCAGCTGCCGGAGCAACTCTTATTTTTATTTCATTACCGGAAATATTTGCAAAGCTTCCTTGTTCTGTATTTTTTGGAGTTTTATTTTTTATTTTGTTGTTTTTTGCGGCGGTTACTTCCGGCATAAGCATGATGGAAACCCCAATTGCCGCTTTTATTGAAAATTTCAATATATCCAGAAAAAAAGCTGCTGTTATTTTAAGTGTTATAATTGGAATTGTCAGTATCCCCGCAACTCTTTCTTTTGGATTGCTAAGCAGTTTTAAGATTTTTGATAAAACAATCTTTGATTTGTTGGATTTCACAACTTCCAACTTGCTTCTTCCGTTTAATACTCTTATAATCTGTTTAATTGCAGGATGGAGCATAAAACATTTCAGCAAGGAAATATTTAAAAATAAAATATATAATAAGATTTTTGATATTTTGTTGAAATTTATAATACCAATAGTTCTTTTACTGGTACTGATTTCGGGTTTAAAGTAAAAATTTGATTAAGACGATAAGCATTCTAATGGCGGCAAGGAGTTGGCGGCAGAATGCGGCGTATCAGGTTAAATGTTCCAAACAATTCCTATCGGATTATATCATCTTCTCCGATATATTCTCCTTTTTGGACTTCAAGAATTTTCAAAGCATTTTTAGTGTTATTATGAAGGGAATGCTTTATTTTGGTGGGTATATCAATACTTTGATGTTTTTCTAAAGTATATTTTGAATTATTTAAAGTAATAACTGCGCTGCCCTCCAGGATAACCCAATGTTCAGAGCGGTAATTATGATAATGTGTTGATATTTTTTGCCCTGCTGATATTGTAATAACTTTTGACAGCCAATCCTTACCTTTATTTAGACAGGTGGAAAATCCCCACGGTTTAAACACTGTTTTATGAACAAAAGCCGCATTTTCATTATTTTCTTTAAGTTTCGTAACCAATTTATTTATATCGCCGGCTCTTGATTTATCACAAACAAGGACTGCATCTTCCGTCTCTACAACAATAGTATCCTTAAGTGCCGAAACGGCAACAAGTTCTTTTGAAGAATATATAAAAGACTCTTTGACATTATCTGATATAACATTTCCTTTTATAACGTTTTTCTTTGAATCTTTTTTACTGCTGTTATAAATAGATTTCCAGCTTCCATAATCCGTCCATTGTGTTTCCGGAATAACGCAAGCCATATTATCAGATTTTTCCATTATTGCATAATCTATTGAAATTTCGGGAATATTTTCATAGTATTTATATTTAATATTGTTATTATCATCAAACATTTCTTTTGAAAAGTTTGAATATTCTTTAGGCGCATAATTTTTAAATGCTTCGATTAATACCGATATTTTTGCCATATATATGCCGGAATTCCAATAAAAATCTTTTTGTTTTATATATTCTTCAGCTTGTCGGGACTTGGTTTTTCTAGAAATCTTTTCATTTTTCTGACTGTTTTTAAATTGTCTCCTGCGTGTATAGACCCGAATCCGCTTT
>JAJQHF010000033.1 GCA_021199975.1 Candidatus Gastranaerophilales bacterium | reverse complement strand
GGATATGTAATAATAAGTTCACTTGATATTTTATTTTCTTTTATTATAAAATGACTTTCTGTTTCACTTACATCAAATTTTATTTGCGCATCGGGATGTACATCTGAATTTGAAGTTTGTACCTGATAAAATACAGGAGCAATTATTTTTTCTATATTTTCAAAAAATTCTTTTTTAAAATCTTTGAATTTCTTTCCGTTTTCATCTCTAATTTCAACCACTTCTGCTGCCTTTTTAAAAGTAATATCATACAGATAATTAAATTCTATTCCCGCAGAAATTTGGTCTTTTAAACTTTGATATAATATCGGTTCCATTTCTTCAAAGGAAGTTGTAATTTCGGCAGCAACCGTATACGTTTTGCATATATTATTCAGTAATTTTTTTACTCTTGCGAAAACCGATTTTGCGCCTGCAATGCCTGCATTATATAAAATCAAGTAATATCCTAAACTTTTCCCGTATGCAACTACATCATTTCCTCTCGGAACAGATTTAATTATATTTGATATAGCATGGGTATTTAATTTTTTATTATTTATTGAAACAGGCTTTAAATACATAAATATTGTACTTTCAAGATTTTCTTCAATACTTTTGCTAAAAAAGTTTCTTAATAATTCCGGTGCATGTTCTTTTGTATATATACCGGTTTGTTTTTCTTTTATATTAGATGAAATTAAAATTTCATCATTAAAGTCTATCTGTCTATATAATATTGATTTTTGCAAAGTTAAAAATATTCGCATAAGTATAATGGAATCTGCATCATTTAAAAAGAAAAAATCATCAATTCCGTTATCAAACGCATACATTAATATATCTTCAACCAAAAAGTCCATTACAAATATAATAGGAACTTTATTTAAAGCTTTTATTAATCTTATTTCTTTTATAATGCTTATGGAATCCGAATTAGAACAATATACCAAAATTACGGAGGGTTGAGTGGAATTTAATACGGATATTGCTTCTATATAAGACACTATTCTTATGGTATCGCATTCTCTGAGCAATTTAATTTTATCCGATATTTGCCTTCCGGTTTTTTCTTCATTTGAAATTATTAATATTGAAGCATTTTTCAATTCTTTATCCCGCCAATTCTTTTAAAACATACCTTTTTTTCTGAAATAAAATACTACCGCTATTGATGATATTACTGATATTGTAACTACAATTAAGAATCCGTAAGGGTTGTTGCCGTATGGAACTTTTACATTCATTCCCCACAATCCGCCTATCATTGTCGGAATTGACATTATAATTGTTATTGCAGCTAAAAATTTCATTACTAAGTTCAAATTGTTATTTATTATTGAGGCAAAACCTTCCATCATTGCTTCTAAAATCATTCTATGCATATCTACCATTTCTATAGCCTGTCTGGTATCAATTATAACGTCCTCTAATAAATCAATATCCTCTTCTGTATTTTTCATATAGTTTAGAGAATTGGAATTTGTCATTCTCATTATTTTTTGAAGCACTATATCATTATCTTTTAATGCCGTCGAGAAATATACAAGTGTTTTTTGTATTTCCATTAACTGGAATAAAGCTTTGTTATTAGTTGCTTTTTGAAGCTCTGTTTCTATATTGTCAGTGGTATTATTAATAATGTCTAAATATTTTAAATAGAATTTTACCGAACGATACAGTATTTTTAACATAAATTCTGTTTTATTTCTTGTATCAAAAGAATATGCCGTTGTTTCATTAAAAGAAGAAAGAATATTATTATCTTTTGAACATACGGTTATTATTGAAGTAGGAGTATATATAATACCTAACGGAAGAGTATCAAAACATCCGTCATCTGTTATAACAGGCAGGTTTGTAATTATAAGTATATTACCGTCTTCTATCTCTATACGGGAACGTTCATCAAGGTCCAATGAGTTTAAAAGGAAATCTTCATCCAACCCCAAAACAAGGGAAACTTGTTTTATTTCTTCTTCATTCGGCGAAATAAGACTGAACCACGAACCTGAAACAGCCTCGCTTATACTTAATTTTAAAAGTTTTTTATTATCTTCTGTTTTAAGTATTTTTATCATTACACTATTCTCAATTACTATAATTAAATTAAAGCATAAATCCTTAATGATTTAAAGTTTTTATTATTACAAAAAGAACGCATACAAAATAATGTATGCGTTCTATAAAACCCCAATATAAATTTTTTAGTCTAATAGCGTGTCCAAGATTGCTGCATTTTTTACTGCCAATGCGTTTTCTCTGACTTTGTTTCTGTGTATATATGTTCTTAAAGCTTCTCTGATTAATTCACTTCTTGTGCGATTTTCATTATCCGCAACTTTGTCAATCTCCCCTAAAAAATTTTCGGGCATTGAAATCAATACTCTTGCCATTAATTTTTTCTCCTATTTGTTTTTGTCTGCTCTATATTTATAAAAAGTCTTTTAGGAAATAAAAATTGACTATTTTTTATATAATATATCTATATTTCTTTACAAAACTTAATTATTAACTCTCAAATTTAGTCTGCTTTGGTTTAAAAGCTTTATTAATAATTGTTGTTCTGTTTCATCAGAGGTTAATTTGTTTTTAAAAGCAGGATGGTTATACAAGAAAAGAAATTTTCTTTTCTTATTTTGCAAATTATATAATTTATTGATTTCTTCAGGTATCTTAATATAATAAAGTGAAATTTCTTTATTCGGGCTGTTTGTATATAATTCATTTTCAATACATATAAGTGTAAACAGGCATTGTAATTCCTGCTCGTCGTCAATTATGTTTTCTGATTTTATATAATTAAGATAGTTTAAAGAAAATGTTTTTAGGTTATTTATTGCATTCGGATATACTAAATTAGCTTTTAATGTGTTAATTTTGTATTTTAATACAGTTTCTCCTTCTTTTGGGGTAATTCCTTTTTTTGCTTCATTTTCTGTTTGTATTAGCAAATTCAACATTTTTTCATAGGTGGCATTATCCATTTGACCTTTCTGATAAAAGCTTTTTGCGCTATTTTCAAAGGTAAGCCAAAAGTCTGTTAAATCTCCGTTTTTATTATTTATGCAATTATCAAATTCATCCTGATAATTAGGATATAAGTTTAGAATTGCTTTTAGGAAAAAATAGTCAAATACCGCAATTCTTTCATCTTTTAAAAGAGGGTTTTTAGAAATAGAATTATATATAGCCCAATCCACATCATTAAATTTTTTGGTCATTTTTTTCATTGGACCTTCTTGTATTTCAATTCCATAGTGGCTATATACATAATCTGACGCTTCATATGCACTTATTTCTAACGGGTTTCTCATATTTTCCGAAAGCCGGTAAAAATCAGAATACGAACTTAATAGTTCAAGGTTATTTTGGGTTATAAATCTTTTTAACGCTTCTTCATAAAATTCGGGTTTAATGTCTGTCGTATTTGCATAAATGGCTGCTCTGCTCCAAAAATTTGTGTCGATATTAGAAATATTATTTTCTTCAAATAAATTTTTAAATTTTTGAATTCCCATATATTTGCATACCTTGGCTAACTTATCAAAATGGTCAAGTTCATGTACCAGTATTGCTGTTAATACTTGCGTATTTAAGCTGTAGAGCATTTCTTCACTTAGATAAATACATCCTGTTTTAAAATCAAAATTTGCAACATTATAGGTATTTTGTATTTTTGATTTTGATTGATTTATATCAGTTGTTACTATATTAATTATGTTTGAAGGATACCCCTTGAAGTTTAAAACTTTATTTACAATATATAATACAGCTGTTCTGTTTTTTGCGGGGTATTGTGCTATATCATCAAGTAATTTGTCATAATTTTCTTTTGTATTTTGGATTTTAACAGGTTTTTCAATTTCTGATTCTTCAAAATCTTCATTTGCTGTTTGCAGTGCATTTGTTGTATATTGCTCAATTTCATTTACTTGTTTTTTGCTATGAATGTTGTTTTCGTTTGTATTTCTGTATTCCAACATTTCTTTATATGTTTTATTTTTCTTTATTTTTTTCATATCATTTGGGATAGAAATGTAATAAACAAATATAAAAATAATAATTATACAAAATATGAGATTTTTTTTTGGAATTGGATATCTTGGTCTTCTTCGCATTACAAAACACCTTTCGTATGCAAATTATATCATACGAAAGGTGTTTACTCAAAAAATTTACTAAGCTTTATAATCTAAGCCGCCATATTTAGGTGTTGAACGTTCTATGTCTTTACCTAATTTTTGTTCTAATGCATCCATAAGCTTTTGTAAAACAGTTACTTTTGTTTCATCAGCTTTTGTTTGAAGTTCATCAGCGGAAGCTGCTGCGGCAAAAGACGGGCGAAGCGGCTGGCTGTCGCCGAAACTTACAGATGACAACATGTTTGATGATGACTGCATCATTCTTGATTGAGCCATATTATTTGCTGCTATGGCATTTTGCATTGCTAAATATGATGTCAACATTTACCTTACACTCCTTACCTTTTTATTATACCACATATTTTTTATTTTTAAAGCTGTGTTTCGCTTTTCTTTGCAAGTTCTTTTTCATATTCTGTTTTTACATGAAATTCTTTACTTCCGTCTTGATGATTATTTCTGTATTTATACATCATTTTAGGCACTACAAACCCCAGGAAGAAACAGCATATTCCTATATTAAGAATTGTTGAGCCTACTTTTAATGCTTTTATTTTGTTTAAGTAGGATTTTATATCTTTGCTACTTTTTGAATTCGCTGCGAAGTCTTGTAAATCTTTAACAAGGGATTTAATTTCTTTGGGGTCTATATATTTTCTGGTATCTATTTTTGTATTTCCTGCTTTATCTTTTACCGTTGAAATTATACCCGATTTTTTCGCTGCTTCTATTACTGTGTTGTTTTGATTTTTGAATATATAATCATATAATGAAGCAGTATCCGTTTTACTTGAAAGATTTTTTCCAAAATTATTAATTTCCTCCTGCAATGATTTATCACTTAATATTTTTTCAGATAAATCTGATAATAAGAAATTTGCATCAAGTTTTATCGGGGCTTTAAAAAGTTTTTGAGAACACTTTTCTATACCTTTTTTTATAAATTTATCTGCACCGTATACAAAAAATAAGAAGGAACCTTCTTTTATTCCGTATTCAGTAAATTCTCCTTTTGTTCTTGAATGAGAAAGTCTTTCTCCTGATATACAGGCATCAAGTACCATCATATTTTTTACGGGGTTAAGAATGAAATTTTCAGCGGATTTTATTATTGCAGAAGAACCAAAGGACGGATTATTATTTGATACATTTGTAAATTCGGAAAATATCGGATTTGTATTTTTATATGGGCTTATATCTTCTTTATTTTCATTATTTGTTTGTTTTTTTAAAAATTCCTTTTCTATATTTTTCTTTGTCATATTTTGTTTGAACTTTGTCAGCCCAAAGTATGATGCCATTGTTAAACCCAATGCCATTGCAAATTTAAGCAGGGTTAGAGCTTTTGTTTTTCCGGCATTCTTTCCTGCCGTTTCTATTTCTTTACAGATTTCATTTGTAGGAGCATTTTCTATTGCTTTTTTTATATAATCTTTATCTTTTATGACTCTTACATCTACATCTGGAGATATTCCGGCTTTCTTAAATACAGTTTTGTCTATTAATTTCTTATATCCTGGAATTCCGAATAACCATAACGCTCCTGTTCCGACTTCATCGACAAGCCTGTCTTTTGCTTCTATATCACCGCCTGCATCATATGAAAAATATGTATATCCTGCACTATTAAAGACATCTTTTATTGCTAACGGTACTTTTGAGTTTGGAGAACCTAATTTAGATACAACTTGTGAGCCTATATTCATTGAAATTAAAGCCCCCATATCATATTTAAAAGGTCTACAAATACTTTATTTGCTTTTACTGTTTTATATTTTTGCATAGCTTACCCTGTTTCGTTTCTATAAACGTTTCTAAAAAAATAAATTTGACTGTTTTTTGCTTAATGTTATCGTTTGTAACGAAATTTACGGCAGCGGGTCATAACCTCCGGGGTGAAACGGATGACATTTTAGTATTCTTTTTATTCCTAAATATCCCCCTTTTATTATTCCGTATTTTATTATTGCCTGCTTCATATATTCTGAACAGGTTGGGTAAAACCGACATACTGGCGGCTTTAATTTAGAAAATACTTGATATAAATTTATAAGTTTTATAATTATTTTTTTTATCATTTTTAATATACTATAATTTCCGGTTCCGTATCGTTTTCTTTATTTTCTTGTTCAAAATTCATATACTGAATTAAACAATATCTTTTACCTGCATCTAATAACATATAGTTTATTTTATTTTCTTCAATTGTCCACAAATCTTTTATTTCTACAACTACGTATGACAGAGGATTGTTTTTTAAATATTCGTCAATCCAATTTATATCATTATTACTGTGAAAAATAACAGGCTTATCATAATAATAGACTAAGCTGTATTTTTTTGATGGTATATATGCTGCAAGTACAACATTATCATTATTTGCGAGTCTTGCATAATTTATCAGATCATTTTCTCCTCCGTTTAAACTTATAAAGTTAAATATACTAGGAGTTAATACAAATGATAAACTTATCATTAATATCAGATTTGCCGCATAAGGTACAATTCTTCCTTTTAGTATTACCGCAAAAATACTTATTACGGGAATTACAAAGAATATTATTATTAACGGAATTATTAAATGATTTAATCCCTGAAATATCCATTTATTTAATATATTATGCCCGAATAGTCCTGCTAAAGAGCATATAATCAATATCAAATTCGGTATCATTGTTGCAAAGAAAATACTTTTATCATGTTTCTTCTTTATTATGTATTCGTACCAATAATGACCTGAAAGACAGGAGGACGGGAACATTAAAAATAATATAAGATATGTATATTTTGAACCGTATAATATTGTAAACACTAGAGAGGTAAAAAATACTATTATGTTTAATGACAGAAATCTCTCGGTTTTATTTAAATTTAGCCATTTTTCTTTTAATTTATCCTGAGAATTGTCCTTAAAATATGAGATAAAAGAATTAATAATATCTTTAAATCTTCTGCCTAAAATCCACATAAAAGAAAAAGACCACGGTGAAAAACCTAAAATAAAAAGCCCAAAAACTGATAATAACTCTTTAAAACCTATATATTTCAAAAAATTGCAGGTGATTAATGATTCTTTTATAAATGTATATCCGTATTTATGTACCATTATAATATTCCAGGGCAGAACCAAAACCATAAGAATAATTAATCCTGTGATTATATTTTTTAGATTAAAAATATCCTTTAGTTTTCCTGCAAATATGTACATTGACAATATTGAGAACAAAGGAATAAATAAACCGAACAATCCTGAACAAAGAATATCAAATGCCCAAAATATATACATAAATATTCGGTATTTTAATGTGCTTTTACCCTCTTTTGCCGTAAGAGCCAAATATGAATTTAAAATAACAATCATTGTTATTATGCAAAATATTATATCGTTTGTTGCGAGTCTTGAAAAAACCATTACTCCCAAACAAGTTGCCATAATAAGAGAAATTATCAAAGCATAAGTTTTAGTTAATATATTTTTTATGCAATAGTATAAAATGATTATTCCTGCTGTCGATATTAAAGATATAGGAAGTCTTACCGCTTCACTGCTTATTTTCCCGAATATCAGGCACGATAAATTTGTTATCCAAAAAAATAACGGAGTTAAATCATAAATGTTTTCGCCGTTTAATTTTATATTAAGCCAATCACTGTAATTCAGCATATCTTTTGCAATAGATACAAATTTTGTTTCATCCGTATCTATAAACGGGTAACTTGCTATATTTGTGCAATAAAGAAGAAAACATATTACAAATAAAATACATATATATATAACATTTTTATGTTTATCAAAAATAATCATGCACCCTTCCTTGCGGCTTTTTCTTAGGCTGTTTTAATATAATTTTCAATTTCCTCTTTTGTATTGTTTTCTGTTGTACAAACAAGAATTTGTGTATTATTTAATTTATATCCTGCCAAAATATTTTGTTTTTTCATTTTTGAAAGAAAATCATCAGCATTATCAGTTTCAAGGACAAATTCATTAAAAACATTTTTATTTAATATTTTATATCCTTTACTTTTTAGTCCTTCTTGTAAAAGATATGAATTTTTTGCGCTGAGATAAGCGGCTTGTTCTACACCTTGTCTGCCTGATAATGATAAGTACAATACGGCATTAAGGATTGCAAGTCCTTGGTTTGAGCATATATTGCTTGTTGCCTTTTCTCTTCTTATATGTTGTTCTCTTGCCTGAAGTGTTAAAGTAAAAGCTTGTCTGCCTTCTGTATCAAGGGTTCTTCCTACAATTCTTCCCGGCAATTGACGTTTATATTTATCTAATGCCGCAATAAATCCCGCATAAGGACCGCCGAAGGATATTGAGTTTCCGAAAGATTGTACATCTCCGACCACTATATCCGCATTATAATATGCAGGTTTTTTCAACACTGTATTGCTCATCATCTCCGCACATACAATCAGCATTGTTTTAGGAGCTTTTTGCAGAGATTTAATTACTTCAATATCCTCAATTGTGCCGTAAAAATTGGGGTTTTGTATTATTAATCCCGCATAATCTCCTGACATTAATTTTTCCGCAGCCGAATTTATATCGGTTTTAAAGTCTTGTGTTTTAACTTCTTCTATAATAATATTTCCCGCATTTGCATAAGTTTTTATAACTTCACTGTATTGAGGATTAAGACAGCCGCTTACTAAAATTTTATTTTTTCCGCTTATTCTTGCTGCCATTAATACTGCTTCGGCACACGCATTACCTGCATCATAAACAGAAGCATTACATACTTCCATTCCTGTTATATCACATATCATAGATTGAAATTCATATATTACCTGCAATGTTCCCTGCGAAATTTCAGGCTGATACGGAGTATATGCTGTATTAAATTCAAATCTTGATGCTATTTGAGATATTGCGGCGGGTATAAATCTTTTATATGAACCTGCACCTATAAAATATGAATAATCTGTTTTATTTTCTTTTGATATAGATTTTATTTCTTTTTGAACCTGCATTTCACTTAATGCGTCAGGTAAAGAAAGCTCTTTCATTCGTGCTTTTTCATCAATCATTGAAAACAGACCATCAATACTGCTTTCACCTATGCTTTCAAGCATTTCTTTTATTGTATCGGTTGAATTTGCTTTATAATTATTCATTTTATTCCGCTTCTTCTTTATATTTTTTATAATCTAATAAATCCTGGCTGTCTTCATCATATGTTTCGGAGGAAATTTTTATAAGCCACATTTCTTCAAACGGAGATTCATTTAACAATTCAGGTTTTTCAATTAATTGTTCATTTATTTCTATAACTTTCCCTGAAACAGGCATGTATATTTCGGATGCTGCTTTTACGGATTCTATAGTTCCGAAAATCTCACCTTTTGTATATTCTTCGCCGATTGAGGGAAGTTCTACATATACAATATCTCCGAGCTGTTCTATTGCATAATCGGTTAAACCTATATTATAGTTTCCGTTTTCTTCATAAACATATTCGTGTGATTTACTGCATAGTATATTTTCTACAGACATTTATTTACTCCTTTTGCTAGTTTCCTTTATTATGTTTTTGTATAAATTGTTTTGTGGTTATAACTGCATTATACAACTTATTTCTTATCATAATTTGTATAGGGTCGTTAATTTTTAAATTTTTATTTGTTTTAATATAACCTAAACCTATATTTTGACCGATAAAAGGGGCAACCCCTCCGCTTGTTACATGACCTATTTCTTCATTGTTTAAGTATATAGGATATTCGTGGCGTGCAATTGCTTTATCAAGCATTTTAAAAGCTATTAATTTTTTTTCAATGCCGTTTTTTAATTGATTTATGATTATGTTTTTACCGATATAATCTTGTTTTTTATCTTTGTCTATTGACCAAATTAAGGAGGCTTCAACAGGGGTTGTTTCTTCTGTTAAATCGTTTCCGTACAGGCTCATGGCGGCTTCTAATCTGAGTGTATCTCTTGCACCGAGCCCGATTGGCATTATGCCAAATTCTTTACCTTTATCCAATAAAGTTTCCCACAGCTCAGATACTTTCTCATTTCTGATGATTATTTCAAATCCGTCTTCTCCCGTATAACCGGTTCTTGAGATGAAAACATCTTCATTTAGCAATTTTGTTTGCATAATATACATTGTATGCGGCTGATTTTCTTTGCTTATACCTGCTTTATCCAATATGTCGGAGGCCTTTGGTCCTTGAAGTGCAACCATTGAATATATGTCTGATTTATTATCTGTTAATACTTCAAATGTATTCTTGTTTTGTAAAAGCCAGTTATAATCAGTTTCCAGCCTTGATGCATTTACTATTAAAAGATAATTATTTTCGCCGAGTTTATATATAAATAAGTCGTCGATAATTCCGCCGTTTTTGTTAGTAAATTGACAATACCTTGCTTTTTTATCAATAATTTTTTCTATATCTTGAGGTACTAATGTTTGCAAAAAATTTAAAGAATCTTTGCCTGAAACAAATATTTCGCCCATGTGTGAAACATCAAATAAACCTGCATTATTTCTTACATTGTTATGTTCTTCCAATATACTTGTATATTGAACAGGCATTTCCCAGCCTGCGAAATCAACCATTTTTGCTCCAAGTTTAATATGATTATTATATAAAAATGTTTTCGCCATAATTGTTTCTCTTTTCATTTATTTTGCACAAATTACACGTGCGGCATGAACTCCTGATGCGGAGGCTTGGATTAATCCTCTTGTAACTCCGGCACCGTCGCCTATTGCATATAGATTTTTTACTCCTTCTGTTTCTAAATTATTTGTCAGTTTTACTTTTCCTGAGTAGAATTTTACTTCAATACCATATAAAAGAGTATATCTTGAAGCAGTTCCGGGGGCTATTTTATCTAAAGCATATAACATTTCGATTATAGCTGTCATTTGTCTGTACGGAAGAACCAAACTTAAATCTCCCGGTGTTGCACATGATAAAGTAGGTGTAATAGTACTGCTCTTAATTCTTTCGGGGGTAGACCTTCTGCCGTCAAGTAAATCGCCAAATCTTTGAACTAGAACTCCGCCCGCTAACATATTTGCTAATCTTGCGACATGCTGACCGTAGGCAATCGGTTCTTTAAAAGGTTCGGTGAATTTTTCGGATACTAAAAGCGCAAAGTTTGTATTCGCTGTTCTGTAATTTGCATAGCTGTGTCCGTTTACGGTTGAAATACCCGAATAATTTTCCGTTACCACTTCTCCGTACGGGTTCATGCAAAAAGTTCTTACTTCATCACCGAATGTAGGTGAATGATATATTAATTTTGACTCATATAACTTTTCCGTAATCGGTTCAAATACAGGTGCGGGAAGCTCAACTCTGACTCCTACATCCACTGCATTATTTACCATTCCTATTTTATTTTTTGCAAATTCATGTGTCAGCCAATCTGCGCCTTCTCTTCCCGGAGCTATTATTATATGTTCGGCTTCGATTTTTTGATTATCTTGGGTTATAAAGCCTTTTACCTGTCCGTTTTCCACAATTAATTTATCTGCAATCGTATCATACAATATTGTGATTTTTTTGCTTAAAAAATCCTGCATGTTTTTTAAAATATTAAGACTTCTTTCAGTGCCTAAATGTCTTACAGGAGAATGAACCAATTTTAATTCAGCCAAAGCAGCAGCTCTTTCAATATCTGCAAATACTTCTTTATCTGTTCCGAAAACTTCATCTGTCGCACCGAATTGAATATATGTATCATCTGTGTATTTTATTAGAGCTTCAACGGATTTTCTTTCCATATAATCAAGCAAATGACCGCCTACATCGGGAGTCAGTGTTAATTTACCGTCAGAAAAAGCACCTGCACCGCCCCAACCGCATAATAAACCGCACTTCTTACAAGTAGGGCATTTCTCATAACCTTCTCTTAAAAGACATTTTCTTTTTTCTATTTGAACACCCTTTTCAACAAGTATTACTTTCCATTCCGGCTTTATTTTCATTATTTCAAGTGCCGCAAAAATCCCTGCTGGGCCGCCTCCCACTATAGCTACATTATACATTTTTATCTCCGCTTTTACTCATAAAGTCATGTAGATTGTAACTTAAATCTTTTTTCTTTTAAATAAATCTTGAATAACAATTTACTTTACTCAATCAATTTTTTGTATAATGAGTTTATGAATATAAAAATTATTGCAGTCGGCAAAATAAAAGAACAATATTTAAAAGATGCACTAAAAGAATATGAAAAGCGCTTAACCCCTTTCTG
>JAJQHF010000114.1 GCA_021199975.1 Candidatus Gastranaerophilales bacterium | reverse complement strand
TTTTAATTCCTATCGCAAATTATTTACAAGCATTACCCAATTTAAGGAGAATACCAAAATGTACGAAGATGAAAAGCTTATTTGCGAAGATTGCGGAAGTGAGTTTGTGTTCACAGCGGGTGAACAAGAATTCTATGCAGCAAGAGGTCTTGTTAATAAGCCAAAGCGTTGCCCGGAATGCAGAAAAAACAGAAGACAAAAGAACAGAAAGAAACTATACGAAGTAACATGTTCTAAATGCGGCTGTCAAACAAAAGTCCCGTTTAAACCGATTGAAGGAAAAGAAGTTTACTGCAAAGATTGTTATGCTTCAATAAAAGAAGCTCAATAAAAATTGTCTGAGAAAAAATTCACGATAAACCGAAGGTGTTATAAAGCGAAGTACTGCAGTGGAAACGAGGATGACTGAGCTTGTATCCATCGGCAAAGCCGTTAGGTAGTTGTAGTGGCTGTGCCGGTAGCAAAATCAAAGAAAGCCTGCGGCGGAATTTGACACTAGATGAAATATTCAAATAACAAAAAGGTACTTTATAAAAAGTACCTTTTTGTTATTTGAATATGTAAAATTATGCTATTGTAGAAAAAGAACCGCCTCCGCTTGATGAACTGCTGCTTCCGGAGGAACATGCCACACTGCCTGCTGTTTCTCCACCCGAAGATGAGGTGCTTGAAAATGCAGAAACGTTTCCGGAGGAACATGCCACACTGCCTGCTGTTTCTCCGCCTTTTGAAGATGAAAACATCGGTATAAGACCCGAACCTGAATTTGCTCCTCCAAACAAATAAACATAATTATTTTGCATTTTCTGTCTCCTAATATTTAATTCCCGTATATATATAAAAACATTTATTTTTTACCAAATTCATCAATATCTTATTTTGTTACATTTCTTAACTGTATAACAATTATTTTTTAATATTTAATCTTATGCCGCACTCTATCATCGACTGTCTTTGATTTTCTTTGCTCAAAAGTGTGTTTGTGTTACAATATAAGTGACATGAGTGTAAGTATACACTTGTAGTGAGAGATAATAATGATTTTATAAAGGGGTAGTATTTTGGCTCAACAGAATTTTTTTGAAGACGGAAAAATTGTTCCGGTTAATATACGTGAGCAAATGAAGCAGTGTTATATAGATTATGCAATGTCTGTTATAATAGGACGTGCGCTTCCTGATGTTCGTGACGGTTTAAAGCCTGTTCACAGACGTATTTTATTTGCTATGAATGAACTCGGGATGTCGCCTGATAAACCGTTTAAGAAATGTGCAAGAATTGTCGGTGAAGTTTTAGGTAAATACCACCCCCATGGTGATACTGCAGTTTATGAATCTTTGGTCAGAATGGCGCAGGATTTTTCTACAAGGTATCTTACAGTTGACGGGCATGGAAATTTCGGTTCTGTAGATGGCGACGGAGCGGCTGCAATGAGGTATACCGAAGCAAGAATGCACAAAATTACAACTTCAATGCTTGCTGACATTGATTGCGAAACGGTTGACTTTGTACCGAACTTTGACGGTTCATTAGAAGAGCCGTCCGTACTTCCCGTAAGATTACCGATGTTATTATTAAACGGAGTTTCAGGTATTGCCGTCGGCATGGCAACAAATGTACCGCCGCATAATTTATGCGAAATTGTAGACGGAACAATTGCATTAATTGATAATCCGAATTTAACGGTTGATGAATTAATGCACTATATAAAAGGTCCGGATTTCCCGACCGGTGCAAGTATAATAGGTGTATCCGAAATAAGAAAAGCTTACATGACAGGCAGAGGCTCAATTAAAATGTCGGCTATATCAACCTTTGAAGAAATTCCCGCAGGCGGAGGCCGCCAATCAAGAACGGCTATTGTTATATCTGAAATTCCCTATCAGGTCAACAAAGCTGTTTTAATTACAAAAATTGCAGAACTTGTCAGAGATAAAAAAATTGAAGGAATTTCCGATATTCGTGATGAATCAGACCGTGACGGAATGCGTATTGTTATTGAATTAAAACGTGATGCAAAACCTGATGTGGTAAGAAATAATTTATATAAATTTACTCAATTAACCGCTACTTTCGGGGTTAATATGCTTGCCCTCGTCGGTCAGCAGCCAAGATTAATGAATTTACTTGAAGTTCTTAATGAATTTATTGAACACAGGGTTGAGATTATTACAAGAAGAACTTTATTTTTCCTAAAAAAAGCAAAAATGAGAGCGCATATTTTAGAAGGTTTATTAATTGCTCTGGCAAGCCTTGATGATGTTATAGAATTAATTAAAAAGTCGAAAACCGCTGATGAGGCACGAATAGGTTTAATGTCAAAATTTGGTTTGGATGTTGATCAGGCAAATGCAATATTGGAAATGCAGTTAAGACGTTTGACAGGCTTGGAACAAGATAAAATTAAAGCCGAATATGAAGAATTAAAACGTAAAATTCAGGAATACGAAGAACTTCTTGCCGACAGAAATAAGGTTTTGGCTGTAATAAAAACGGAATTAAATGAAGACAGGGAAAAATACGGAGATGACAGAAAAACTCAAATTTTGCCTGAAGCTGATGAAATGACAATTGAGGATTTAACTCCTAATGTTCCTATGGCTGTATTTATTACAAGACAAGGATATATTAAACGTATTTCACTTGATGTATTTGAACGTCAAAATCGTGCAACAAGGGGTAAAGGAGGAATTAAGACCAAAGAAGATGATGATGTGGGTCATTTCTTTACTGCAATGATGCACGATAAAGTATTATTCTTCTCAACCAAAGGAACTGTCTACAGTTTGAATGTTTATGACTTCCCTGAAGGTTCAAGGCAGGCAAAAGGACTTCCTATTATAAATGTTCTTCCTATTGAACAGGATGAACAAATTACCGCCGTAGTTCCCGTATCAAATTTTGCGCCTGATTCAAACTTGATTATGCTTACAAAAAAAGGTTATATAAAGAGAATAGGGCTTGATAACTTTGCATCTATCAGAAAGAACGGTATTATTGCTATAGGCTTAGAAGAGGGAGATACTCTTAATTGGGTAAAACAGGCTAATAATACTGATGAAGTATTTATTGCAACAAGCTGCGGTATGGCAATAAGGTTTGCAATTGATGATTTAAGACCGCTCGGCAGAAGCGCAAGAGGTGTAAATTCAATGAAATTAAGAGCTTCTGATACTATTATAGGATGTGATATTATCCCGAGAAACTTTGACGCTGATTTACTCGTTGTAACATCTGACGGATTTGGCAAACGTTCTAAAATGTCAGAGTTTAGAGCTCAAAACAGAGGCGGTATAGGTCTGATTGCAACCAAATTTAAATCAGCTTCCTCAAGATTGGTTGCATTAACTGTTGTGGAAGAAAATGATGAAATTATGGTTGTAACTCAAAACGGTATAGTTTCAAGAATTAAAGCAAGTGATATATCAAGACAGGGCAGACCCGCAACGGGCGTAAGAATTCAAAACTTGATGGAAAATGATTCCGTTATGGCTGTTAATAAAATTGTTGTTACTGATACAAAATCCTCAAATACGGAAGAAGCAATAATGCAAAATGTTGAAGAAGCTGTACAAAATAAATTAGGAGAGTTAGATAATAATGAATAAAATTATTTCTACAGATAGAGCGCCAAAAGCAATCGGACCTTATTCACAAGCATATTTGTGCGGAAATACTTTGTATTGTTCCGGGCAGATTGCCATTAATCCTGAAACAAATGAATTTATAAATGGCGGTATTGAGGAACAAACTTCTTTAATTATCAAAAATATAGAAGGCTTATTATCAGCGGCAGGATATACATATGATGACGTAGTTAAAACAACATGTTTTCTTGCAGATATAAAAGATTTTACTGTATTTAACGGTTTATACGAAAAAGCTTTTATTTCCAAACCTGCACGCTCATGTGCTGCCGTTAAAGAGCTTCCTAAAGGTGCGCTTGTCGAAATCGAGGTTATTGCGGTTAAGTAAATGAAGTTAGTAATACAAAGAGTAAAAAATGCGTCTGTTACTATAGATAATGATGTATTCAGTTCAATAAATCAAGGATTTTTGGTTTTATTTGGCGCTGAAAAGGGTGACAGTATTGAACAGGCTGATTGGCTTGCAAATAAAATATCCGTACTAAGATGTTTTTCCGATGAAAACGGGAAAATGAATTTATCCATAAAAGATATAAGAGGAGAAATGCTTATTGTTTCTCAATTTACATTATGTGCCGATACAAAGAAAGGTACACGTCCGAGTTTTGATAATGCAATGCCGCCCGAAGAGGCAAACAGAATGTATAAATACTTTATTGATAAAGTAAAAGAACATAATATTCCCGTTAAAACAGGGGAATTCGGCGCACACATGGAAGTCGGGCTGTTAAATGACGGACCGGTTACTTTTATTATGAATGCTCCATAAGTTAAATTGCCGGAGTAAAATAATACTGATATTTAATTATAAAGAGAGGAATGTTACACCCCTCTCTTTATAGATACTTTTAATTTAATTGCGGGCAAGGAGCCGACGGCAGAATTTGACACTTGATTAAATGTTTATTGCTTTAAAAGAGTCTAATTCTTTAAACATAATTTTGCAACTTTTTCAAAGATATTATTTTCATTAGCTGCTTGAGAGAACTCATCAGGTGCATTTTCCGCAGCAGAAAGTATAGCATCAATATCTTTATTTTTAGTATAATAATATAACGGAGTTTTACCTTTAACATCTTTGATCAGCATAGCTTTTTTAAATTCCTCCGGTGCCGCTTTTGCCGCAATACCAACCAATTTTTTATTCATATAATGAAGCGGTGTTTTACCTTCTTTATCTTGAATTATCATAGCTTTGCCTAAGCCTTTGGGTGCTTTTTTCGCAATCATTTCTAATTGATTGTCATAATATGGGGATAAATTGTGAATAGGTGTTTTTCCGTCGTTATTTTGAACCTGCAGTGCTTCTTCAAATTTCTCAGGAGCGGTTTGTTGTATAATTTCCATTCTTCTAAGACTGTGATTTTTATGTAATATATTATTCCCATTTTTATCTTGAATTAATAAAGATAAACCTAATTTTTCAGGAGCATATTTCGACATAAGTCCAATTTTTTTATCACAATCTTTGTCTCTGCTCTGGTTGGAAATGACGATTTGTATAGGTGTATCTCCTTCATTATTTTTGATTAACATTGCTTCTCCGAATTTTTCGGGAGCTTTTTCCGCCATAATTAACATTTTATTCATATTCATAATAATTCCGCAATTATCGGTTTGTCCTGCAATTATATGTAAAGGAGTATTTCCGTCTTTATCCTGCATTGTTAAAGCTTCTCCAAACGCATCAGGCGCTGTATCCTCTATTAACTTCATTTTTTCGTAGTCATAGGGAGTATAAAAATGAGACAGCATATGTACCGGAGTTTCACCTTTTTGATTTTGGAGAAGCAGAGCTTTACTGAATACTTGAGGTTGAGCCAGGGCTATTTTATTTAAATCATCATAATCGAACTCGTGGTGAAAACCGCTGTTCCCGTCTTTATCCTGCAATAATATAGCCTCTTCAAATTCATCAGGAATATTTTTAGCTATTTTCTTCATATAAGAGGAGGACATTTCTCTGCATTCTAATGGTTCTTCGTAACGACTGCATCTTCTTAACTCCCGTCTGCAATCATCTATTGTTTCCTTGTGTGTCTCTTTAACAGCTTTGTTCGTTTTATCAGGATCCATTTGTTTTAATAAATCAAAAAGTTTTTGGTTTTGAGTTTTTTCTGAATCGGGATTTACTTCGCCTCTGAATGAAATATTCAATTTACTTTGAACATTATTTATATTTAGTTTTTGCGTTGAGCTTTCCTGTGCCGTTTGTTGAATTGGATTAGATGAACAAGTTCTTTCCGCTTGCTTGGAGAAATTATTGCAAGCATAACTTTTTACATTTACGGTAACGGGACTAATATTCATAATTTTTTCCTTTCTTAATATCGACATAAATATAAAACACCTAAAATTATTTTTTGCTATTTAAGTTTGCGGAAAAATTAAAATTTTTTTCGCAGACTCCTGAAAACGGTTTCGATACAGGTTGTGTGCTTTTTGAAATTCCCTTTGCACAAAAAATTGTCATTTTTTTGTTTTTTCCGCATCCTCATTTTAGATTATTTGTGTTTTTTTTTCGGTCGTATTAAAATAGAAAAATAAAAGGGGAAATATAATGAGGGATATAGATACAATGAAACAATACTCGCTGGAAGAAATATCAGAAATCGTCGGCGGTATTTTAACAAAAGTTGAAGATGTAAAAATATCAAGGATTGGTCCGCCATTAATAGCGGATGAAAATACTTTGGCACTTGCTATGAATGAAGATGAAATTGAAAATCTTTCTAAAACAAAAGCAAGGGCGGCATTGGTTCCGATTGGGGTTACATCTGAATTAATTTCAACAATAGAAGCAGAACGCCCTCGTTTAGCAATGATGAAATTATTACATTTATTCTATATTCCGCCTGAATCAACAGTTGGAATACATCCAACCGCAACCGTGCATCCTACCGCAAAAATAGGAGAGAATGTTTCAATAGGAGCTAACGTTGTTATTTCAAGGAATGTTTCTGTCGGAAAAAATACAAAAATATTGCCGAATGTTTATGTCGGACGTTCTGCTCAAATAGGGGAAAATTGTTTGTTTCACCCCGGGTGTAACATTGGAGATAATGTAATTATCGGAAATAAAGTAGTTTTACAGCACGGTGTAAGTGTTGGCGCAGACGGGTTTAGTTTCGTTACTGAAAATCCTAATAATGTTGAAAATGCAAGAAAAGAAGGTGATGTTAAGGAAGATAATACAGACCAGAAAATTTATAAAATCCCTTCCGTAGGTTCCGTTGTTATAGGTGATGACGTAGAAATAGGCGCAAATACCTGCATTGATAAAGGTACAATTGAAAATACCGTTATAGGAGAGCAGACAAAAATTGATAACCTTGTTCAAATCGGTCATAACTGCAAAATCGGCAAAGGTTGCATGATTGTTTCACAGGTCGGTATAGCAGGAAGCTGTATAATTGGCGACCGTGTAGTTATTGCAGGTCAAGTCGGTATGGCTGATCATATTGAAATCGGCAGTGATTCTATTGTTATGGCAAAAGCAGGTATTACAAGGAGCTTTCCTGAAAAAACAATATTGATAGGGGCACCCGCAATGCCGAGAAAAGAATTTTTAAAACATATGAAAACAATGAAAAAAGCAGAGGATCTTGTTAACAAATTTAAAGATTATGAACATTTGCTAAAGGATTGATTATATGGGAACAATCGGAAGCGAAATTGTATTAAAGTCAGTTGCCTTAATGACAGGTATTCCGTCAGAAGCAAGAGTTTGTCCTTCTGATAAAAAAGGATTAAGGTTTCACTTTAATGAAAAATTAATTGAAGCAGATATTGATAATGTTGTTTCAACCGAGCACTGCACCGTAATCGGTAATTCGGAAATAAAAGTAATGCTTATAGAACATTTTATGGCGGCTTGTGCAATATGTAAGATTGATTCTTTGGATGTTTATTTATCTCATTTTGAACTTCCTATCTTAGGTGGCGGTTCAAAAGAATGGGTTGACACTTTTAATTCCGCAGGTATTGTTAATCCTGATAATAAAAAATGCTTTGTTAAAGAGCCTGTATATTATTTAAACGGAAAAACACACCTTATTGTGCTTCCCTCGGATAATTTAAATGTCACATACAGTGTTAATTTTAATCATAAAGATTTAAAAAATCGCTGGGTTTCTCTTAATACCGAAAAAATTGATGAAATTACGGAAGCAAGAACGTTTGGTTATTTGAATGAACTTGAAATGCTCCAAAAAGCGGGATATGCAAGAGGCGCAAGTTTGGAAAATACTTTAGGTCTTACAGATGAAGGTTATACATCAGAATTAAAGTCGGAATTTGAGCCTATTAAACATAAAATACTTGACTTAATCGGTGACTTTTATCTTGCAGGCTGTAATATCCTTAATTTTAAAGGAGAAATAGCTGTTAAAGAAGCGGGACATACCGTTCATACGATAGTTGCAAAAGAATTGAGAAATAAAATTATATTGGAGGAATAATGACAGAAGAACAAATCGTAAAATTTGATGTTTTAGATATTATGAAAATGATACCGCATCGTTATCCCTTTTTACTTGTTGACAGAATAACGGAATGTGTTCCCGGTAAATATTGCAAGGGTTATAAAAACCTTACAATGAATGAAGAATTTTTCCAGGGACATTTTCCCGGAAATCCTGTATTCCCCGGAGTTTTGCAGCTTGAAGCAATTGCCCAGATGTCAGCAGGTGTATTAATGCCGTTACCTCAATATAAGGATAAATTATTTTTATATGCAGGTATTGACGGCGTAAGATTTAGAAAGCAGATTAAACCCGGCGACAGATTTGATATGGAAGCTGAACTTGTTAAAATAAAAGGCCCGATTGCAAAAGCTCACGCAAAAGGTTTTGTTGACGGACAGCTTGCGGTAGAAGCTGATTTAATGTTTTCAATTGTAGGAAATAAATAGGTAGATATAAAAGGAGAAATTTATGGCTATTCATCAAACGGCAATTATTGCGGATAATGCAATAATACCTGCAAGTTGTGAAATCGGAGCAAATGTAATTATCGGAGAAAATGTTGTACTGGGTGAAAATGTTAAAATTGTAGCCAATGCTTATTTGGAAAACTGTGAAATAGGCGATAATACAATTATATATCCGTTTGCAAGTTTAGGAACAGCTCCTCAGGACTTAAGCTATAAAGGTCAAAAAACAAAGGCTGTTATAGGCAAAGACTGTATAATTAAAGAATATGTTACAATTAACCGTGCTGCCGGTGATGACGGTAATATTACGAAGGTTGGCAATAAATGTTTGTTTATGGCATCAGCTCACGTTGCTCATAACTGTGTTGTTGAAGATGAAGCTATATTTGCAAATTTAGCTACAATCGGCGGGCATGTTCATGTAGGTAAAGGCGCATTTTTAGGCGGTATGAGTGTTTATCACCAAAATATCAGAATAGGCGAGTATGTTATTGTATCAGGTTTTTCCGCAGCAAGAATGGATATTCCTCCTTTTGCAAAAGTTGCAAGCGCTCCTGCTATTTTGCACGGTCCAAATGTAATAGGATTGAAAAGACGTGGATTTTCAAAAGAAGAAATACAAAATATAAGAGAAGCTTATAAATTAATCCAAGCCCGGACTACTACATTAACAAATGTTGTAAAACAGCTTGAAGAAACCTACCCTAATGATAAGAACGTACTAAGAATAGCTGAATTTATTAAAACTTCTAAAAGAGGAATATATCTTGGCAGATTAAATAATTTGGCAAATGATGAGGTATAAATATGGATAATTTGTGGGGAAAATATGCTAAAGTACTTGTAGATTATTCGGTAAAAGTACAAAAAGGCGAACTTACAATTATAAGAACCGATTCCTATTTATCACAGCCGCTTGTTAAAGAAATATATAAACAGGTTCTTTTAAAAGGCGGATTTCCTGTTGTAAGAATGGGAGTTGAAGGCTTGAATGAAGTTTACATAAAAAATGCTTCTGATGAACAGCTTGAATATATTGACCCTATGACTGAAATCGAATATGAAAAGGCAAAAAATCTAATTTCAATCGGAGCACCTTTAAACGTAAAAAATATGGCAAAACTAGACTCGAAGAAACTTGCAAAGCGTTCAGGAGTAATGAAACATTTATCTGAAAAAATGTTAAAACGTTCTGCTGAAGGTGATTTAAACTGGGTAATTGCGGATTTTCCGACAAATGCACTTGCGCAAGAAGCTAATATGTCGCTTGAAGATTATACTCAATTTTTAATAAAGGCTTGTTATCTTCATCTTGATAATCCCGTTGAGAAATGGAAAGAAATCGGAGAAAAGCAGGAGAAAATTGCTCAATACTTGAATAATAAATCAAAAATAAGACTGACAGGTGAGAAAACTGATGTAACATTTAATGTTGCAGGCAGAATATGGAAAAGTTGTGCAGGAGAGTATAATTTCCCCGACGGTGAAGTTTATACATCACCTGTAGAAGATAGCGGTGAAGGTCAGATTTATTTTGATTTTCCTCAAATATACAGGGGAAATGAAGCTCAAAAGGTGCTTTTAACTCTTAAAAACGGTAAAATTGTTGATGCAAAAGCAGAAAAAGGCGAAGAATTTTTAATTAATATGCTTGATATGGACGAAGGTTCAAGATTTGTCGGTGAAATTGCAATCGGCACAAATGATATGGTTCAAGATGTAACAGGTAATATTTTGTTTGATGAAAAAATCGGAGGCTCAATCCATATGGCGGCAGGTGCTTCATATCCCGACACAGGCGGAAAAAATGTATCGGGTCTGCATTGGGATTTAATTAAGAATATGAAAAACGGCGGTAAAATATTTGCTGATGATGTTCTTATATATGAAAACGGTAAATTTATTATTTGAATAAATATTTCCATAAAATTATGGTAAAATAATCAAATGATAAAAAGTTTTAGCTGTAAAGAAACCGAGAAAATATATAACGGTAAATTTTCAAAGAAACTGCCTTGCGAAATTCAAAGCAGAGCATTGGTAAAGCTGCATAGTATTGATGTATCAGAAGATATTAATGATTTACGCACGCCGCCGTCTAATCATCTTGAAATATTGTCGGGAGACAGGAAGGGGCAATATTCCATAAAGATTAATAATCAGTATCGTATTTGTTTTAACTGGGTTGATAGCAATGCTTTAAATGTTGAAATAACCGATTATCATGATTAATTTTCATTAATTTTTTATACGCAGCACTTGATATTATGTTGTACGGAATGTATAATATAAATAAAGGAGTCTTAATAATGTCAAATAATTCAGAAAATATTCCAATACCGCATATCGGCGAAATATTAAAAGATGAATTTTTAGAACCGTTAAATATAACTCAGAATGCTTTAGCTAATGCAGTCGGTGTACCTGCAAACAGAATTAATGCCATAGTCAGAGGACAAAGAGGTATTACTGCTGATACGGATTTAAGATTAACCAAATATTTCGGACTTTCTAAAGGTTATTTTTTAAGACTTCAAACGAATCTTGAGTTGTTAGAACAAAGTCATAAAATAGAGAATGAACTTTCTAATATTGTTCCGTTTAACCGTTCCGCAAAAAACAAAAGCATAGCTCTTTAATCTTTTTGTTTTTCTATATATAAATTATATCCGAGTATTTTACAAATATTTTTTAAATCTTTAAATGTTAAATATTCTCTTTTAAGTTTTGCGGAAAAATTTCCGGGCTTTGTTGTTTTGCCCGTCATTTCGTTTAACTTGTCCGATAAATCTTTTTGCAGCATATATTCCTGATTTAAAAGGTATTTTACGAGCTGAAAATCTGTCATGTTATTAATAATCATTTGTAAATTATATGTTAGTTGACTTGTATATCCAAAATTGTTATTATAATCTATATATAAATAGATTAAACTATTTATATATAATCTAATGTATATTTAAGGAGTGGAAAATAAACAGCATGAAAGACGGATTTACATTATCGGAGGTGCTGATAGCGCTTGTTGTAATCGGGGTAATTGCGGCAATAACTCTGCCCGTAATTATGGCAAACTATAGAAGGGAAGAAGCTTCGGCGAGAGTTAAAAAATTCTATTCAATGCTATGCAATGCTTCAACAAGAGCTAAAGCCGACGGCAATGATTGGGGATATTGGGCGGAAACGGGAAACAATGAAAGCGAAATATCATCAGCCGAAACAGTTAAAATTTTTGCGGATGAGTACCTCCTTCCTTATTTGGTTTATTATAAAACAGAACAAAGCGGGAGATATTATTATATTTATCTTAATGACGGTACTTATTTTTATATTTTTAAAGGAACTTGTATTGATTTTAATGTAGATGTTAACGGAAAGAAAAAACCCGATAAAGAAGGAAGGGATATTTTTAAGTTTTTATATTGTCCCGATTCTGCCGGCAGTTCCTATAAAACAGGTCAGATAATACCAATGCAGCCAAAATCAATTACAACAAGAGAACAAGCTTTATCTATGTGTAAAAGCACCGGTGGGTATTGCTCAACACTATTATTTATGGACGGATGGCAGTTTAAGGAGGATTACCCATATAGTATTTAATTAACGTCAGATACAGCTGTAGGACAGGCAGCACCGGACAACAAAATTACAAAAAAATTTCAAAAAATACACATCTCGAATTAAAACCATTTTTGCAAATTCAAGGATTATTTCAACAGTTCAAATAATTTAATGTTGAAGGTAGAAGATGGAAAAGTTGTGCAGGAGAGTATAATTTCCCCGACGGTGAAGTTTATACATCA
>JAJQHF010000207.1 GCA_021199975.1 Candidatus Gastranaerophilales bacterium | reverse complement strand
GACACACATCCCGTTACAATCAAAATTTTTGATATGTTTGTAAACTCTTTTTTCATAATATATGTTTTTACTCCTCTAGTTATTATTTTTATATCTGCCTGCAAATTTATTTTCCATATTAACAATTGCCGCCTGTTTTTCTAAACTGCCCCTTGTAAACAGTTCCCCTATTGCGGCTACATAACTGTTATTTTTATAACTTATTTGAACTTTATCATTTGTTATACTTACTATTTTATATCCTGAAACGACATCACCAACTTTTACAAACCTGTCTATTCCGTTTAAATTGACTATAGCAGAAGGACTTTCATTATCGTATAAAATACCGGAAATTTGAGTTTGTAACAATCTTGTAAGATTTTCATCAGGAGTAGAAGCTGTCGGTGGTTCGATTATCTCAAATTGTACATCATCCAAGGTTTCAAAAGAATCATTTTTTGATTTTTCTTCAATTGGCGGTTTAAAAGGATTTTGTCTTGTTGCTTTATTATAAACAACCATTATTGCATCATTTCCCTGATTATCATCCGATACAGATTGTTCTTGATTTTCAAATAAATCGCTATTACTAGAATCTCCTTCAGAATCGGGAGCATAAGAAATAGTAGCAACGTTACTATCATTTTCATTGCCTTCTGATAAGTTAATTTCCCCGTTATCATTGAAATCTACACTCATCATATCGGAATTTTCGCCGCCTGCTGCATCAAAGAACGAATCTGCTAAATTTTCAGAATTATTTTGCTGTTGTTCCATGCCCGGATTATTTAATTTTGATTCATTATTATTTACGGTTGAATTACCGTTATTGCCCATCAATTTTGGTACAGCTAAAGCTCCGATTACACCAAGTAATAATAGAAGTATCAACAGAATTATAAGTGGACTTTTTTTCTTTCCGGAAGATGGCGATTCTTCATAGGTATCCTGATCATAATCATCATAATCTTCCGTGTCATCTTCCTCATATTCACTATCTAATTCCTGTTGGTTATAATCCGAATATTCTTGATTTTCATTTTCTTCGTCAATATATTCTGTATCTTCCCACTGATTATTTTCTTTGTCTGCCATATCTCTCACTCTTTATTACGAACAAGTTTCTTCTTATATTTTACACGTGTTAGTTAAAATGGGCAAATTAATTTTAAAATTATATTTTTTTCTTGTATAAATACTGCTACAACAAGTTTATGCTGTTTTTTTCGATATTACGTCAATCATTTACATGAATTTTTGTAAATTTTTATAACTTCTATACTCCCTTTCTCCAAAAAACAAAAGAAACACCTATTTGAAATTAAAAGGCGGCACCCAGATTCGAACTGGGGATAAAAGCTTTGCAGGCTTCTGCCTTACCACTTGGCCATGCCGCCATATAATCAAAATAAGCGGAAGACGGGACTCGGACCCGCGACATTCTGCTTGGAAGGCAGATGCTCTACCAACTGAGCTACTTCCGCATTAGAAGTTTTTACTTAACCCGTTTTAGTTTTGCATTTAATCATAACAGCTTTTTACTTCATTAAATTTTAATGTGCCGCTATGCTTACTGCTTTGCTTTCAACAAGTGACAAAATATATACTACATGAAAAGTTTTCTTTTCGCAACACATTATTTATATATTTAATTTAAAATTTAAAATTAATTACAAAGACTTTACCGCTAAATATATTAACAATACAGCACCTGCCGTACTTATATATTTTGGAGGTAATTTACAAAATATCCCCGCCGAAAAAAAGCCGAAACACGATAAAAGAAATGTTATTATTCCTATTATTACGGAAGGAAGCATAATTTCTGTGTTTGTAAATCTTATTGAAACACCTGCTCCGAAGGCATCTATACTTGTTGCTAATGCAAGACATATTATACAGGAAAAAGAAATACATTTTTCTTGTATATCTTTGTTTTCGTTTGAATATCCTTCTTTCAAAAACTTTAATCCCAACCACATAAACACACCAAAAACTATCCATTTTGAATATATTTTTATGTAATCATAAATAAATCCTGTTAAATGCCACCCTATAACAGGCATTATAAATTGAAAGAAGCCAAAAGAAACAGACAAATTTAAGGCATTTAACAATTTCTTACTTTTAACAATCAAGCCATAAGAAAAACTCACAAGCATGGCATCCAATGCCAACGCTACTGATAAAATAATAATTTCGTAAATACCCATTTTTCACTCAAATCCTGTGCTGTTAAATTATACGGCAAGTTATTATCATAAATAATTACTTTTAAAATTTTACCATAAAAAAAACCGCTTTGTTTAAAGCGGTAAATAAGTGTTCTCTTTCCCTGTAAAAATTTTATATTATGCGGAAGCTTCCTGCGCAGCTTCTGCCTCAGCTTTAGCCGCAGCTTCTTTTTCTGCTTGAAGTTTAGCCTGAGCTTTTTTAGATAACTTTTCGGTTTCTTTTTTTACGTAATTTAATTTACCTTCTTCATTACAGTTATCTATTAAAAACTTTACTGTTTGAGTAGGCTGTGCTCCTTTTTTTATCCAATCCAATGCAGATTGTTTATCTAACTGCATTTCTTTTGTTTTAGGATTATAATAACCAAGTTGCTGAATAGGTGCCGCTTCTCTTTTTGTTGTTGAGTTTAACACAACTACTCTGTAAACAGGGTTTTTCTTATATCCTAATCTTCTTAATCTGATTTTAACCATATTCGGTATTTCTCTCCATTTTAAATTGCAACTTTGCTATAAAGCACTTGCAGCCGTTGAACTTTCAATTTAAAAGAGGATAATTGATAAGCTCTTTTTTATAAAAACATAAGCAAGATAAATAATCAAGTAATTTATTTATATTTTTGTAACTTTACTTAAAGAAATTTTATCGGACAATTTCCCCTTAGATATGGTATAATTTTTTTGTTTAGTTAATTTATTTATAATTTGTTATGTTTAAGAAAGAAGATATCAAAATATTTATTTGTGATTTTGACGGCATATTTACCGACGGAAAATTAACAGTATATTCTGACGGAAGAACATCAAAACAAATTGATTACAAAGATATTATGGCAGTTGCAAACTTGTTAAAAAGCGGGATAAAATTTGCTGTTATTTCCGGTGAAAAATCTGCCGCAATTGAAGTTTTAAAAGAAAAATTTCCATCAATAGACATTTTCCAAAATGAAAGAAAAAAAATAAATGTTCTGAAAAACTTGCTCGATAAATATAATTTAAAGCCTCAAAATGCTCTTTATATGGGGGATGATATAAATGATACGGAGTGTTTAAACTTTGTATCTTTTCCTGTAACCGTTAATAATGCTCATATTAATGTAAAGAGTGTAAAAAATATTTTTATAACAAAAAATAACGGCGGATGTTCTGCAGTAAGGGAAGTCGCGGATTACTTACTATGATAAATTTTTTCAAACAAATAATTAGTAAAATACAAAAATTCGATGATTATACAAAAGAATATTTAAAAATTACAAATAATATTGAGATACCATCATTGGCATATACAAATTGGGGAATGCATTTTGCTCACCTAAAGGATTTTAATAGCGCAATTGAAAAACTTGAAACAGCAATAATGATGTTTGGAAAAAATCCGAAACCATGTATTAGTTTAGGTATTATTTATACAAAATTAAGAGAGTATCAAAAGGCAGAAGCAGTTTTAAAAGAAGCCCTTAAAAGAGATTCACAATGTTCGTATGCTTATACGATTTTAGGCAGTGTGTATATTGCGGAGGATAAGTTTGAAAAAGCTGAAAATACATTAAAAAAAGCTCTTAAACTTTCGCCTTCAGATCCGGAAATATATTTAAACTATGGAATCTTATATGCGAAATTGCAAAAAAAACAAAAAGCTATTGATATGTTAAAAAAGTCAAAACTTTTAAATCCCTCTAATATTCATACATATTTTATTTTAGGGGTTATGTTTTTTGAAACAGAAAAAATATCTGAAGCGTTCTCCGAATTTAAACAGTTGGAAGCAATTTGTCCTAATTATAAAAATTTAAATTATTATATTGCTTTATGTTATAAAAAAGAAAAAAATTATCCTGCTGTTATAGAATATGCACAAAGAGATATTTCAAATGATGCTTTAAATCCTTCCGTTTATATATTATTGGCGCAAACATATACAACTTTAAATAAAAAAGATGAGATGTTGGAAATTTACAAAAAAGGAGAAGGAAACGGTATTAACGATTTTGAATTTTTCCTTGCAGAGGGTATTTCTCTGTTAAAAATTAATGAAATACAAGCCGCAAAAACAAAACTTTATAAAGCAATTGAACTCAAAAAAAATGACTCCTCCGCTTTATATAGATTAGGCTGCTGTTTTTATAAAGAGAATAATACCGAAGAAGCAGAGAATTACTTTAAACAAGCTTTATCCTCAAATCCTTCAAATGCTTCTGCTCTTGCAGATTTAGGAATTATATACTACAACAGGAAAGATTATCAAAATGCAATTCAAATTTTCTTCAAATCAATAGAGATATCCGCTGAAAAAGCATACCTCTATTTTTACATAGCAAACTGTTTTTATAAACTTGGCAGATTAAAAAAAAGCATTGATTATTATGAAAAAACAATGGAATATTATCCTCAGCATATAGAAGCGCTAATAAACTGTACAATATGTTTATTGGAAACTGATAATACAAAAGAAGCTCTGAGAAAAATAAGAAAGGCATACCAGATAAACAGAAAATCAGAAAAAGTTGTACTTATATATGCTCTTGCAGGTTTAAAAGCAGGAATATACAGTGATGTGATTGAAAAAACAGATATTATTTTAAATAACAATCCCGACAAAAAAGAAGCAAAATTAATAAAAATTCAAGCATTAATTAATATTAATAAACCGCAGGAAGCTTTAAATATTTTGTATTCATTAAGCGAAGAAGATAAAAATTCAGAACCCTGTTTATATTTGTATTATCAATCATATAAAATACTTGTAGAAGAAAATCCTTCGAACTATAATGTGAATATGCTCAATTCATATTTAGAAAAGATGAAAGAAAAAAATTCTGACATTTTAAATCAAAATGAAATTAGCAAATACATAAGCAAAACATTAAACATTCATAAAGGATAAGTACAGTGGGAATTATCGTACAAAAATTTGGAGGTACATCGGTTGCCGATCCGCAAAAAATTCATAATGTAGCTAAAGCGGTTATTAGGGAAAAAGAAAACGGAAATGATGTTGTAGTTGTTGTTTCTGCAATGGGGCATACTACGGATTATCTTATAAAGTTGGCAAAAGAAGTTACAAATAATCCTGATTCAAGAGAAATGGATATGCTTTTATCGACAGGAGAACAAGTATCAATTGCACTTCTTTCGATGGCGATTCAATCAAACGGTTACAAAGCGTTGAGCATGAATGGTCAGCAGGTTGGAATTATAACAGAATGTATTCATTCAAAAGCACGAATTGTTGATATAAAAACAGAAAAATTAAATAAATATTTAAGAGAGGGTAACATAATTGTAGTTGCAGGATTTCAAGGAGTGACACCCGAAGGAGAAATAACCACATTAGGCAGAGGCGGTTCAGATACTTCGGCGGTTGCTATAGCAGCAGCATTAAATGCGGAAAGATGCGATATTTATACAGATGTTGAAGGGGTATATGCTACAGACCCTAGAATTGTTCCAAATATAAAGAAAGCTGATATAATTTCCTACGAAGAAATGCTTGAACTTGCACGGGTAGGCGCTAATGTACTACATCCCCGTTCTGTTGAAACGGCAAAACAATTTAATGTACCTTTAAGGGTGCGCAGTTCTTTTAAATTAGATAATCTTGGTACTTTAATAATAGGAGTTGAAAATATGGAAATATACAAACCGGTTGCGGGTGTTGCGGCAGATTCTTCTCAAGTCAGAATTTTATTATCAAATTTACCGGATATCCCAGGAACTGCTGCAAAACTCTTTACAGCCTTAGCTGATAACAATATAAGCGTAGATATGATTATACAATCTTTAGCAAATAACGGTACAAACTCTATTGCTTTTACAGTTGATTCTGATGATTTGGACACAGCTTTAAAAATATTAAAAGAGCAGAAAGGAACTGTTCAAGCAGGAGAAATTTTGACCGATAAAGATATTTCAAAAGTATCTATAGTAGGAGCCGGCATGGTCGACAGACCCGGTATTGCCGCAGATATGTTTAAAGCTCTTGCTGATAATAATATAAACATTAAAATGATTTCCACTAGTGAAATTAAAATAAGCTGTCTTGTTGAAAAACAAAATGCAAATAAAGCTATAAAAGCTTTATGTAAGAAATTTGATTTAGAATCCGAAAATATTGCTGTTGTGAAAGGCGATTTACCGGAAGTATAAAAAAGAGGTATAATATTTAAAATAAAAAAGCGGATTATTTTTATAAATAATCCGCTTTTTTATTTTAAATATGCTTTATATTTTTTTAATTAACTTGAGCTTCCTTGCAAGAAGTACTTACAACCTCTTTTAAATTATCAATATTATGAATTTTATAAGTAAAACATACTCCGCATTTATCCAAAAGTCTCATTTTGCAATCTTCACACTCTTTATTAACGTATGATAATCTTGCAAATAAGTCTATTTTATTATAAAAATAAAGATTTAAATTTTCTAAATTTTTAAATTCTGTTATTGATTTTTTCATGTAAGTTGATAATCCAAAACACCTTACAGCCATCAAATCAGGCAATATATCAATTACAGGGCTGCAGGTGTGGCAAGTTCCCAAAGTACCGATTCCCATATTATATTTATTAGCAAGTACGGATAAATTAAGCAGTAACTTTTTATCCTCAGGTGTATATATACAATCCGGAAAAGAATTACAATCATTATTAGGAACTATTTCATTTTTTAAACAATCCGCAAAAAAGCCAAATATTAACGGTTTCATTTCTTTAAAACTGTCAAGAATATTATGGGTTTTTTCTTTTGCTATATTAGGAAGTGCTGTTGAAAATCTTACATGATGATGTCCTGTAATTTTCAGTAAGTCAAAAATATAAGAATAGTCCATATCTTTGGAATACAAATTTATTCCAAGTGTAAACTTATCTTTCTTTTTTTCTGTTAAAACAGCAATATTTTCTTTTAGGTTTTTATACCTGGCTGTCCCAATATCATAAGGAGGATTACAATTAACAAGCATACCTGCTTTTTCATTTAATATGTCCTCCATATATTTATCTATTTCAAGACCGTTTGTATATATCGTATAAGAATTTATCATATTATCTTTATTTAAGATATCAATAATTTCTTTAAAATGAGAATGCAAAGTAGGCTCTCCGCCTATTAATCCTACATGATTAACTCTGCTTGCTTTAAAAAAATCCAAAGCTTTGTTAAAATTTTCTAAGGTAATCTCCTCATTTGCTTTATTTACAAACTCATCGGCAAAGCAATACGGACATTTTAAATTGCATTTTTTAGTTAAAAATATATTTGACATTCTATGTATCCCTCTTGAATTAAAATAAAAACCATTATTTTAATTTTATATCAGGAACAAAAATAAGTAAATAAATTTCTATCTGTTATCTTCCAAAGCATCTATTCTGTGATGTGCTGATTTAGTACTGTCTTCAACATGTATAAGTCTTTCTATCATATTATTATATTTTTTCATGTCCTGTTTTATTTCAGATATTTCCTGCTGCATAAAAGACACTGTGCATTTATAGACACCAAGACATATTCCTGCTGTTAAAACCTGTATAATTAATGAAAATAACAGTTCATTAGTTATTGAAAACATTACCGGCCTCCTGCAATCTTTTGTTTTAAATTTGCTCTCTCACCTGCACTAGGTTCAGATACAAGTTCACAAGTTTCGCCATAGCTCAACTTGTTCATTTTGTAAATCATTCTCGCTGAGGTGTTTTACCTTTATTTCGGGCAAGCCGCTTATTACGTTTTACTGTCATTAGCTTATGCCCTCACATTATCGGGTTAGGCTCCACCCTCCGCAAATCCGCTGCCAATTATCAACGCTATGTTTCATTATCCAGCGTTTGAAGCTTCCGACACCCGAGCAATAAAGCAATCTTTCAAGTATTAATGTTGATAAATACCTGTCATTATCAATGTATGAATGATTTTCACATAATACATCATGTATCATGGAGGGTATTAAAAATTCAGGGCTTGTATTTGAGCCAATGAAACGCCAAAAGAAACGAGGTATTGTTGCACCATCCCACGTGTAGCCCTGCGGAATTAAAAAACAGTATTTTTTATTAAGGTAAGTAATTCTAACCTCTAAATCCTCTTTATTTAAAAACGGTTTTTTGTCTATTTCCCTGTTTTTACATTCCTCATAGCAGGGCATAGGGTAGCTCATTGTTACATTCGGCTCTTTGTCAAATATTATTTTAAGTTCATCATCTTCATACCAAATCATTATTCCGTATCCGTTTCTGTTAATAATTTTGTATAATCATTAGTTTCAAAGAATTCATCAAGCTTAGTTTCCGTTATGCCTAAAAGGGCGCCGATTTGTGAGATATATTCATTACCTCGGTAAAAATTGTTTGCTTTTAACTCTATTTTTAATGCTTTAATGTCAATTCCTTCTATTGATGAAGCAAGTTCAACTATATCATCAAAATCTTTACCGAAGGCTTTATACAAGGCTCTTTCAACATCAGCTGCCGTAAGGCTCAAAATATCAAGACGATTTCTTTCAGCCTGTTGTATTTCTTCTTCATAATTTGGATTTTCAACTATTTCTTCATTCTGATAAATATAAAAATTTGGTTTTTCAATATACTTATTGTAAATTTCTTCCGTTACTTCTATATTTGTTACTCCTTCGGTCAATTGTCTGCATTGACCTGCTCCGTTTAAATTTTCATCTTTTATAAATAAATAATACATTATCTTACCTTTCTATAATTAAATGCTCTAAAAACTACTATATTGGTGTTGTAATCAGTTGCGTTTGTTAGGGTTACCACCCTTTCACTACCGACAGGAAGAATTATTTGTCCGCTTGAATATACACTCGAGCTTGTTCTTGTTATAGCGCATGCAAAATTTATAAAACCTGTGGCTACATCTGTACTGATTCTTACATCTGTTGTGTAACCTGATGATGCTCCGCTTGAAAACGAACCGGATAATATAACATCGTATATCTCACCATCATCAGGAAGATATTCGGAAAGATCATAACTTACAGTAGAAGTAGCGCTAAGCACAGAGCTCGAAGCCATAGTATTTGAACTGCCTGTCCAGCTGCCATCTAATTCATTTTCTACTGTATCTATATCGGTTTGCAGTTTAGTCAACATTCCGTAGACTTCACCCATTGGGAGTGTGAAATTATTATTTTCTTCATCAATTGTATAATATAGAGCTGTTCCCGTTTTCTCATAAAGTGTTTGAACTTGTTCTCTATAAGCGGCATCAACAATTTTTGCTCCGGTATTACTCAAAGTATAAGGAATTTCAACTTCTTCATCATTAATAGTATATGTATCGCTTCCTGTTGTTGACAAATTTTCCAGCATTTCTAAGATTTGGCTGTATGCTTTTTCATCTGTTAAAACATTACCTGTATAATAAGCTTTTTGTGCTTCAAGTTTATTTTCTCCCAAATCGGAGAGATTTGATAATCCTATATCAGCCCCCTCTGTGAACTCTTCCGCCCATACTTTTGCTGAATGCTCTCCACCAAGAGCTATAACTTCTTCATCAGTTCCTTCAGCCCAAATTTGTGCATTATCTACAGATGTACTTGCTTCTGCAGCTTTTGTGATTGCTGTTTGTGCATTTTCATAAGCATTTTGGATATCTTCAATATTCTCCGCACAGGTATTTACATCCGTAATGCTTTCTGCGGTTGTACCAATATTTGATAAATTATTATAAACTGTTTCAATCGTGGACAAACAGCCGACAAGCGTATTAATATTGACAACAAGCTCATCAGAATCTATATCACTGCCTTCCTGCACTTTAACGGTTCTTTCAATTTGTCTGTTCATTATCTGTAATATTCTTACAATATAATCAAATGTCCATTCTAAAACAGTAAAATCAAAATAAGATGAATTTCTAAATTCACTTTCTTGTTTTATAACTAAAGAAAGAATTAAGGAAATTGTTTCATCCTCTGATAAAACACTGTATGAGGAGCTGTCTAAAGGAAAAGTTATATAGCTGCCTTCTTCATTTCCTATTTCATTTATAGAATAATCAACCCCGAGTGTTAAGGTTGTAATTACTCCATCTTCATCTATATGTTGAACAACAAGTTCTCCTTCATCTTCAATCAAGAAATCAAAATCGAATTCTTTCGTTGATGAATTTCCAACATAATTATTTACCGGTACTATCGATGATACGGTCATTTTTTTCTCCTTCTTTTTTATTCTGTTTAAATCTTTCCGTGACTAAATCAATGAGTTTATTGCGGTTATCCAAATCCGCCTCTTTTTTATTAACTGATTTATATTCTTCTTTTGATAGAATTAACAATTTAATAAAGTCATACTGTTCTTCCGTCTTTTTGATTTCAGCTTCATTAAATTTTTTTTGAATATATTTGTAATCAAAAAATAATTGAAGAAATTTGTCTTTTTCCGTTTTTTGAAAATCTAAAAATAAATCATAATCTTCTTTAGAAAAACAATATTGAAAATCTGATATATCTTTTTGCTTAAATTTCTCAAAATCAATAAAAAATTCCGTTAATAAAGAAATAAATTGTTTTTTATCGGTAGAAATATAACCGTTTTGTTTTATTTGATTAATATATTCTTTTTTATGTTTTATATTATCTTTTGGCATAGAATAATCAACATATAAAAGAGCTTTATCTATATCTTCATTAACAATATTGATAATTTCTTCCCAGTTTTTTTGGTTTTTATCTTTATCTTTTTCTTCTTGCTCTTTCTTTTCAGATTGAGAAAAATTATTTAAAAAGCTTCTTATGGATTTTTCTAATTCTTCATCTTTAACTTTTTTAATTTCATCTTCCTGTTTACTTTTATCAAGTTTGTAAGAAAATAATTCTTTTGCCCAATTATAAGCAATAACATTTACTTTAAGCTGATTAACCGCTTCTTCGAGTTTTTCTTTATTCTCATCTTGAAGCATATCTTTATGCTTATTAAAATAAATAAAAGCTTTAATATCCTTATCTTGGACAAAAGAATTAATAAGAGAAGAAAAAAATTGAGATTTATAAGCTTCGACTTTTTGGTTATAAGTTTTTCTGTTCCATTCTTCTTTTTCTGACATAACTTTTATAACGGATAATCCGTTTTTAAAAGAAGATGAAACTATATTGGGATTGGATTTATATAAAATTGCTCTGGAAATTGAAGAAGATATCGCATCTTCATACACTTGTGTTTCCCATTCTTTAAGCTGCTGTTGTTCATAAGAGAGCATTTCTCTTTCTATTGAAGATATTTTATCCTTCTTTATTTGTAAAGCCATGTTTTTGAAAAAAGGACTTGAAAAAGAAATTTCCGATATTTTTGTATTAATAAAATCTTCAAGCTCATTTATAAAATCTTTAGATTTGTTTTTTATTTCTTTTCCTTTAATAGAAAAAAATCCGTTATCCGAAAATAGTACTTCTTGCTCCCATTTATCAATAAAATTGCTTAATTCAATAATTTTAATTTTATCAATATTATCATCTTTTATGTTTTCATTCTCGCTGCAAGAATTTGAAACAACAGGAATTTTTCGCATTGAAAAAGAATTTGTTATATTTTTTTCAAAATTATTATTTTGTAAATTATTTCCCTGCATTTTAACCTCTTTTCCCTAATACAATCTACTTAAACAAAGCTGCAATATTATCGGTATTACTGCTTATTGAATCATTCATGATATTAAGCATTGACGAAGTAAAAGAACTTTTAGATTTAAAAGAAGTCAAGCCTGCTTGTGCATAATATTGATCAGCCTGATATAAGTAGTCTTGCGCTCTTTTTTCAGAGTCTTTTAAAGTTGTAAGAGCCTCAAGTTCTCCGTTTAATTTTTCATCTTCAACAATGTTTAAAGCCGTTTGGGAGGAGGTTGAAATATTACCGGCGGCTATTGTTGTTTTTGCATCGCCCATATTTAAAATTGCCTGCAGCCTCTGATTTCTAGCTTCTTCAATCCCTGATTGCCTTTCATAAGCGGCGTCGTTTTTTGCTTTTTCCGCTTGTTGAACCGCTATATTAGCCTGATATTCCGCTGCAGTTTTTTGAGAATTTATGGTATATGCAGTAGTCGCTGCGGTTATTAAAGTTGTAGTTGCCATTACTATTGATGTAGGATCACACATTTTCATTTCCTTTCCGAAACTTTATAAAAAAATTCAAAATCTTCTTTAACATCCATACCTTTTGGGTGCGGATTATCAAACTTAAATCCGAGTTTTTTAAGCC
>JAJQHF010000025.1:6463-12668 GCA_021199975.1 Candidatus Gastranaerophilales bacterium | reverse complement strand
AAAGAAAAAATATGAAACATCACTGGAGGAAGCAAAAGAAGAAATAAAAGATATTTTAAAAGAAATGCGTGAAGAAAAATCCGAAAAAATAGCACGGCGCAGTTTCCACAGGCTTGCAGGTATTGAAACTGCAATGCGTAAAGATTTTAATAAAGATGAAGATGAAATTGCGGAAAAATACATTCCCATTAATTGGGCAGCTGCTAAAATCGGCGATAAAATAATGATTACGGATTTAAATCAAGAAGTAACCATACTTTCTCTTCCCGATAAGAATAAAAATGTCGAAATTCAAATAGGATTAATGAAAACTAAAATAAAACAAAATAAACTTGCCGTATTAAACAAAAATTTAATTAAACGAGAAGCAAAAGCAAAAGGCACATATAAAAGTGATTTTTCAATAGAACGCCGTTCAATCTCTCAAACATTGGATTTAAGAGGGTACAGATGTGAAGAAGCGCTTGATGAATTGGAAGCATATCTTGATAAAGCAAGCCTTTATAATTTAAGCCCCGTTTATATAATCCACGGACACGGGACAGGTGCTTTAAAGCAGGTTATAAGAGATTATTTAGCTCATTGCCCGTACGCAGCCAAATTCCGCCCCGGTGAGAATGCCGAAGGCGGCGACGGTGTCAGCGTTGTGGATATTTTATAAAATTTAATTAAATATATTTTTCTTGGGGTGTATGCTGCAATCAAAAACATGAAGATGTTTCGGCGGAGAAGTTTTTTATAAAAGAATATTTTAACTTGTCTAGGAAAATTATTATATCTGCGGATTTTACCTGATTGGAGAATAAATATTCTTTACATTTTATTAATAATCTTGTAAAAGGTATTTTATGAAAAATTTTAAACTTTTATTTTTTACTTTTATTATTACATTTAATCCTGTATTTGCTTTTGATTATACGGAAGAAGATAAAAAAATGTTTTATGATGCTTTTATTGACGGTTATGTTACGGAAATGACAAAAACCGTCAACCAGCTTGATATTGAACAGGAAAAAAAGGATAAATTTACTTTTGAATTAAAAAAGAATATTGATAAGAAAGATTTAATTAAATCCTCATGGAACTGCATACAAAGTTATCCCATTGAACAAATTGTTTCCGCTTCCGTAATTTGTACAAACGATTGGACAAATAAACAAGCTCAAAAAAATAAAAAATTATTTGAAATTTTAAAATAAAACAGCAAATATATTTCTTTTATTAAAATAATCTCTTTGGTATTATATTTATATGAAAAAACCACAGGGAGATTTTTATGAGAAGTGATGAAATTAAGCAAGGAATTCAAAGAACTCCGCACAGAGCTTTGTTGTACGCAACCGGAGTAAGCGAAAAACAAATGAATAAAAGATTTATTGGTATTGCAAGCAGCTTTTCGGATTTGGTTCCCGGACACTGTAATATGCGTGATATTGAACGCCAAATTGAAAAAGGTATTCATTCGGGCGGCGGACAGGCTTTTATTTTTGGTGTTCCTGCTGTTTGTGATGGTATTGCAATGGGGCATAGCGGCATGAATTATTCGCTTCCTTCAAGAGATTTAATTGCGGATTGTGTTGAATCTGTTGCAATGGCTCATAAATTGGACGGGCTTGTACTTCTTACCAATTGCGATAAAATTACCCCCGGAATGATTATGGCTGCCGCAAGATTGGATATTCCTTCCATTGTTGTTACGGTTGGACCGATGTCTGACGGTAAATGTCATAATAATACTTTAACTATGATTAAAGGTACATTTGAAGCTGTAGGTAAATTTTCAACAGGTGAAATAGATGAAAAAACATTTAAGGAGATGGAAATAACTTCATGCCCGTCTGCAGGTGCTTGTCAAGGTTTATATACCGCTAATACAATGGCTTGTCTTACTGAAGTTATGGGAATGAGCCTCCCCGGATGTGCTGCTTCACTTGCCGTAAGTGCTAAAACTAAGCGTATTGCGTTTGATTCGGGTGTTATTATAAATGAACTTATAGAAAAAGATATTCGTCCTTCTTCTATTATTACAAAAGAGTCTATAAGAAATGCCATTATTGTTGATTTAGCGTTGGGCGGTTCTACAAATTCAATTCTTCATTTGCTTGCAATTGCTAATGAAGCGGGGGTTGATGTTACATTGAAGGATTTTGAAGAATTAAGTTTTAAAGTTCCTCAAATTATTAAACTTGACCCGTCAGCTTCCAAAACAATGACGGATTTGGATAATGCAGGCGGTATTCCTGCCGTAATTAAAACAATTTACGGCAATATAAAAGAAATGTCGGATACTAAAGGTGTTTCGGGGCTAAAAATGTCAGAAATCGCCGCAAGTGATATTTGGTGTGATAATGAAGTAATAAGACCGATTTCAGACCCTGTTACATCAAATCCGGGGTTAGCCGTTTTACACGGTAATCTTGCTCCGAATGGCGCCGTTGTTAAAATATCCGGAGTAGAAAAGGAATGTCTTGAATTTACAGGCAAGGCAAAGACTTTTAACAGCGAAGAAGATGCAATGAATGCAATAATGCAGGATGACATAAAAGCGGGTGATGTAGTGGTCATAAGATATGAAGGTCCTAAAGGCGGTCCCGGCATGAGAGAGATGTTATCTCCTACTTCCGCAATTGTCGGTAAAGGATTGGGAAAACAAGTTGCTTTAATTACGGATGGAAGATTTTCGGGCGGAACAAGAGGACTGTGTATAGGTCATATTTCTCCTGAGGCTCCCGCAGGCGGTATAATCGGGATTATTAAAGACGGTGATGAAATATACATTAACATACCAAAGCGTGAAATAACTTTAAGAGTTGAGGAAAAAGAAATTGAAGAAAGAAAGAAAAACTTTACTCCTCTTCCCGTTAAAGCAAGAAAAGGATACTTAAAAAGATATTCAGCCGTTGTTTCCTCCTCCGATAAAGGTGCTGTTACAAGTATATAATTATAAAGCTGAGCATTTTGCGGCAGGTTTCTCTCTTACCGGCAGAATGCTCAACTTTATTAGATTTATTTATTTCTTATTCTGACGAATGCTTCACCGTTTTTAAATTCATCTGCAAACATAAATTGAGGTTTTATTACAAAATTCCCTGTTTTATCTATGTAGCCGCAATATCCGTAATATTTACAAACCGGTGCCAAGCCTTCGGAAAATCCGCCCATTGAATATACATTGCCTAATTCTATTACTATTTCGCCTTTTTTATTTGTATAACCGTTTTTATATTTTGGTATGATTATTCCTTCAATTATATGTTTTTCCTTATAATCATCAGGATTATTTACAACTGTAAATTTACCGTTTGATATATAGCCGTATACTGTTTTTTTCGGTTCTTTTACAAAGTTTTCAGGAAAAACAGCAGTATAATTATTTATTGTTTTTGCGCCTTTTCTTTTTACCTCATAATCAAAATCGTAATAAATTGGGGCAAGACCTTCTTTAAATTCACTGTTTTGCTTGCATAAAGGAAACCAATTCCCTCTCGGGTCTTGTGAAAGACAAAGAACATTCGGAAATTGAGGTTCTATTACAATTTTACCGTTTTTATCAATAAATCCCCATTTGTTGTCTTTTAAGACTACGGCATAATCCTCGCTGAAATTTAAAGCAAAATCAAACTGCGGCTTAATAATCCAATTATTTTTTTCATCAATATAACCGCATTTGTTATTGCCCCAATTTTCATAAATACAGGCAGAAGCCAGTCCTTCATAAAATTTTATATAATTATTGTATTCAAAAGGTATAATTTGTTTGCCTTTATTATTAATAACTCCCCATTTTCTATATTGTGAAACGCTTATTAAAGAGTCTTTTTTTAAAACAGCATGAGGCTCAACATTATCAAATTGCGGTTTTATTACCCATTTATCTTTCTTATTAACAAATCCGTATAATTCAGTTTTATTGTCATACTTTGGAATGTAATAATCATCTGTATCAATTTCATTTTCTTCATAACGCAATATTTTTCCTGTTTTATCTATATAAGCTCCGATACCCTGCTTTTTTGTATTAGCATTTACAGATGGAAAATTATATGAGCTTTCTAGCGGCGGCGAGGAGCCGGCGGCAGAATGCGACACTAGATTAGATATAAAAATTACTAAAATAGCTAAAATCCATATTATTTTTTTCATTATGAAAATACCCTGTTAAACATTTTCGTTATATCCCGTTATAAATTTTGAATATAACTCATCAGGTATTTTTCTGTACATTTTGCCTGTTTCTGAATTTATGACGACAATTGTTGTATGCGCAATAACCCTTAATATATTTGTTTCTTTTTCATATACTTTATGCTCAAATGTAATACTTACGGGTTTTACATCTGATATTATTGTCTTTATAACAATTCGTTCATTCATTTTTGCTGAGGATTTATATCGAATATTCATTTCTACAACAGGAAATAATATGTTATTACTTTCGAGAGTTTCAAGTTTTAAACCGAGTTTTTCAACAATCTCAACTCTTGCCGCTTCAAACCATTTTGTGTATGCACCATGCCAAACAACACCGTATGAATCGGTATCACTGTATAAAACTCTTATTTCTTGAATATATTCCAATTTATAATCCCCCTTTAATTAAACAAGTCTTGAATTTTGTCTTCAATATCCAAAGGGTCAAGCTCTTGAGTGTATGTATTAATATCAAGAGCAATTTGATATAATTTAGCAGCTTCAACCTTATCGCCCGTAAGTGCAATTGAGCGTGCTAAATTGTAATTTGCAAGTGCATAATTAGGATTATATTTTCTTGCCGCTTCAAACAGTTCTATGGCTTTTTTTACTCTGCCTAAATCATCAAGATAGATAACTCCTAAATTATTGTATGCAATATCATAAGTATTATCATATTTTATTGCTTTTTCATATTCTTTTACAGCTTCTTCAACATTGCCTTTGCCCCAGTATAAGTATCCTAAATTGCAATGCAGCCTTGCATTATGAGGGGAATTTTCCAATGCTTTTTTATAAACTATCAATGCGTTATCATAAGAGCCTTTCTCAAAATAAACATTCCCGAGATTTAAATAAATATCAATATCATTAGGATTGAGATTATAGGCATTTTGATATGAACTTATTGCAGCATCTAAATTTTTTATATTTTCCTGAAAAATAAAACCTAATGTTTGCGCCACAACACTTGTCCATTTTGGGTTTGGATTTATTGTTACTGCTGTTTGATATTGTTCTACCGCTTTGTCAATTTCTCCTTTTAGGTAGTAATACTGTGCGAGCCTGCAATGAAAATCAGCGGCATGCGGTTGTAACTCGGTTAATTTTGTACATATATCAATTGCATTTTCATAATCTTTTTGTTCTTCATATAATTGGCACAAATAATAGTATGCTCTTAAATTTAAGCTGTCGAGCCATATTGCCATTTTATATTCACATATTGCATCTTCATATCTTTTTAATTCGCAATAGACTCTTCCTAAATTTATGTATAATTCAACAAATCCGGGAGCTCTGTCTATTGTTTCTCTGTATATTTCCAAAACTTCCTGACCAAATCCTTTTAAACAAACAATAAAAGAAATTTTAATAAGAACAGGTACAAACTGTAAATAAGACAGTCTTCTAAATGTTTCTTTTAACGCATATTTATCAAAAGGCAAAGTAAATAAAGCAGCTAAAAGATGAAAGTATTTTTGATACCATTTGTTTTTATTTGACAGAGTTAATATATTATAAAGTAAAAAATGCGCTCTTGATGAACGGAACGGCGCTATTTCTACAGCATATTTTGCTGATTCTTTTGCTTCTGTGAAATCTCCTTTTTTCATAGATATTTCGGCAATCATAAAATGGGCTTCGGATAATTTTGTGTTATGTTCCAAGGCAAGTTTAAAATAATTTACCGCTTTTTCAAGTTCTCTTTTATAATAAAATGCCATTGCTATTTTATAATATATTTCAGCGGAATCGACACATGATTCTAATGCTCTTTGATATTCCGTTATTGCTTCATCTGCATACTGCTGAATTTGGCGGATATCAAGATGTTTTTCCATATATAAATCACCGAGCTTTATATGGAGTTCTGCGTCATTTTCATTCTGTGAAATGGCGCCTAAACATGTTTCAATAGCCTTTTGAATATTTCCTGACTTTTGAAATTTATCTATCTCTTTTTTTATTTTTTTAGAATCGGTTATACTGCTCATATTTTTCCGGTAAATTT
>JAJQHF010000025.1:0-6453 GCA_021199975.1 Candidatus Gastranaerophilales bacterium | reverse complement strand
TTCTAGTTTGATTTAATATAGAAAATCATTTAATTTAAAATTTTCTTATATTTTATCATAATTTTGCAGTTTCAGTATAGTATTATTTTAATAAGCCTGCTTCTTTTAAATATTTTTTCGGAGCAAGTACGCAAAGTGCGTTGTTTACCGCAAAATATTTTTTTGCCGTATTTATTATATCTTCTTTTGTTACGGTTTTTATAGAGTCAATCAATTTATCTTCAAAATCAAAGCCGAGTCCTAGAAATTCATAATATCCTTTTAATGAAGCTTCAAGAAGGTTTGTTTCGCTGTAAAACTGACGTTTACCTATTGCATTATTTTTTGCGTTTTCAAGTTCTTCATCAGAAATAATTTCGGTCATAATTTTGTTTATTTCTTTTTCAAAACCGTTTAAAGAGGTTTTAATATTTTTAGGTTCCGTAGCTATGTATACGAAGAAATTTCCTATAAGCGTAAAGGGTTCAAAAATACTTCTTACCGTGTATGCAAGACCTTGTTTTTCTCTTAATTCAAGAAATAATCTTGAAGAAAGTCCAGAAGAACCTAAAATTGTATTTAAAAGTATAATTTTAGGGTAATCCTCAGAATATACAGAGGGAAAAATCCAGCCTTTAAATATTTGGGCTTGATTTGCATCTTCCTTTTCTATAATTGAAATAACGTTCTTTTTGAGTTTTTTTACTTTTGCTCTTTCTGCCGTATTATCAGAAACGGAAAGACTTTCAAGATGTTTTTCCAGCATTTTGATAATACCTTCTCTATCGACATCCCCTACTACGGTTATATTTTTTTGCGAATTATATTTAATTTCTTTAAAAGCGGAAATTAAATCCTTTTTTGTAACGGAGTCAATTTGTTCAATAACTTCTTTCCTGCCTGTTCCATAAGGGTGGTTTTTAAAAATTGTTCTGTAATATTCATCTTGTGCTTGAACTTTTGCGGAATCCAAATCAGATTCAAATTCTCCTTTTATTTTTAATATTTCTTTTTTATAACCGTTGAATGTTGAATTTTCAAGTATATCTTGCAGAATTTCCAATGCTTTATTGATATCTTCGTTTAAACAAAGCAATTTAAACCTGATATAATCAGCTTTTTTCTCGACCGTAAGTTCTATTGCATTTTCATCTAATTCATTTGCAATTTCTTCTTGAGTTTTATTTTTTGTTCCCTGAAAAAGCATTTGAGTTAACAGATAATATAATCCTGCTTTTTCTTCATCTTTATTCAGTTTTGAATACATTACAATTGCGGTTCTCGGTGTATTATTATTCTTTTTTATTTCTGTTTTAATTCCGTTTTTTAAAGTATATTTTTCCATATTTTATCCTTTATTTTTGATATGTTTCAGGCATTAAGACCGATATAACTGCATTATTTATACCTAAATATTTCTTTGCAGTGCTTTTAACATCTTCAAGCGTGATATTTTCAATTGCTTCAATATACTCTTCAACACATTCAAGTTTATCGCATACAGTCATATAAAAACCTATTGTTTCTGCGATATCAGAAACAGTTTCCGAGTTTTCAGCAAAGCATGCTTTTAATTTTTTCTTTGCTTTTTTAAGTTCTTTTTCTGTTACTCCTTCATTTATCAGTTTTTCTGTTTGGTTTTTAATCAAACTTATGGCTTCATTTTTGAAATCGGGTTTAAAATTAGCTTGAATAAAGAAATTACCGCCATCCCTAAATTGATAAAAATCTGTTGAAATAATATTAAAAACAGGTTTTTTAGGTTTTTCAACGAGTTCCTGATATAATCTTGAACTTTGCCCTTGTCCTAATATCAGAGCAATCATCTCTAAAATTGCAGAAGTTTTTATATCAGCGGCAGGCGCAGCCAAATATCCGAACATTAAAAACCCTGTATTTATTTTTGAATATGATTGAACTTCTTTTGTTTTTTTAACGGGTAAGTCATGAGGATATTTTTCGTTTGCTCTTTTTTGTCTGCCTTTAAAATCAAACTCTTTTATAACAGCAGGAATAACATCTTCTGCTTTCATATCTCCTACTATAACGGTGGTTATGTTATTCGGGGTATAGTGAGTTTTATAATAATCAAGTACAGTTTGACGGGTAACGGTTGAAATTATTTGTTCATTCCCTATTACATCACGTTTATAAGGATGATTTGAGTACATATTTGCATTTACCTGATTATATACTTTTGTCCAGGGCTGGTCTTTGCGCATTCTTATTTCTTCAATAACAACATGTCTTTCCCGTTTTGTTTTTATGTTCGGATTATTTATATCAAAGGGTTCCCCTATTTCATTATCAGGTATAACAGGGTCTAACATCATATCGGCATGAAGCTCTAAAGTATCTTTAAAATTGCGATTATCACTGCCTTTTGGAATTGTTACATAATAAAATGTGTAATCTTTCCATGTCGCTGCGTTTACAATTGCGCCTTTGGATTCAAGAGTTCGGTCAAATTCGCCTGCTTTGTGCTTTGATGTACCTTTAAACATTAAATGTTCAAGGAAATGTGAAATTCCGTTGTTTCCATCATTTTCATTTATAGAGCCTGTTTTTACCCAGCTGCTTATATTTATTAATGAACCTTTTTTGTATGCAAAAATAATTTTATGACCGCATTGACGTTCATATATTTCAACCGGCTTTTCTAAATAGGGATATTTAACCTCTGTTTTTTTTAACTCTTCCATTTATAACCTCTGATAATACCTTTACAAAGTAATTGTATCAGATTTTTAATAATTTTGATAATTTAATCCGCAAATTTTTTTTTGTTCATGTTTTGAAGTTTATGTGATTATTAAATTAAGAGGAATAAAAATGGCACCGGTATCTTTTGGCTCAATACACGTTTTTACAATAAATGACGGAAAACCGAAAGCCGGCATTCCTTCTTTAATGAATATGTCTTTTAATAATAACAGCAATCTTAAAAGATATAATTTAACGGATATGCGTAAATATGATGAAAAAATAGATGGTACGGTTCATAATGCTGCTAAAAATTTTGCTGAAAAGTTAGATAAAGAGTATTTAAATGAATTACCAAAGGGCTCTAGAAAGGTTATTTTAACAGAGGCGGATTTTTATGTTAATCCTAGAGAAACTCAAAAAAGATATTTTTTGACAGCTGCAACGGATGCCGATGAAGAAAGAATTCATAAGATTTTAAGTAAAAGTTCCATTTTCTATGCCGCTAGGTATGGGTATAAGAAATAGAAAAATAATTTTTAAACCCTTCTTTTAAAGCATAAATTATATCGTTTCTGTTTAATGAATTGTTAATTTCATTAATGCAGGTAATTGAGTCTTTTTGTATCTGTTCATTAAATATTTTTTCTGTTTTTTCCTTGTTATAACTGAATAAAACAGAACCGTGTTGAAGAATATACCCTTGTTTTCTGTATTGAGCAGAGCCTATAATTTTTTTGCCGTTAAAACATAAGTCTGCTCCCGTAGATAAAAGCATGCAATATTCATGTGATGTTTTTGCTTTTTTCTTATTTCCAAATTCAAGTTTAATATCTAAATGCTTCAATCCATCAATAATAGCCGCAGATATTTCTTTATATGAGGATATAACACTTTCTCCGTTTTTAAGAAAATTTACGGGACAAATGAAGGAATATGTAACTTCATCATCATGCAGCAAAGCTCTGCCGCCTGTTATCCTTTTTACTATATCAATATTATTTTCCCTGCAATATTCAATATTAATATTTTCGCATGACTGATTGCGTCCTAAAGAAACGCAGGCGGGCTGCCAGCCGTAAAATCTGATAACGGGTTCTTCTCTCCGGTTTTTTACGGCTTCTTCAAGATTTTCTAAATCAATCTTCATATTGTTTATGCCGTTATTTACTTTATAATCCAATAATTTAGCCATATCGGTAATTATATAACATAAATGATACATATATAACAATATTCGGAGGGTAAAATTATGGATAAAAAATCACTTAAAGACACAAGAACAAGAGAAAATTTAATGAAGGCTTTTGCAGGCGAATCAATGGCAAGAAACAGGTATTGTATTTTTGCTTCTAAAGCAGAAGAGGAGTGTTTTATGCAGGCTGCTGAAATATTTAAAGATACTGCAAGAAATGAAAAGGAACATGCAGAAGTTTATTTTAAGTTTTTGGATGGTGATGATGTAAAAATTAACGATATTGCGTTTCCAAGTTGTTACGGTACAACTCTTGAAAATTTATTGTGTGCTGCTAAATACGAGGAAGAAGAACATTCGACCATGTACCCCGAATATGGCAGAATAGCGGAGGAAGAAGGTTTTAAAGATATTGCCGCCGCTTTTTATAATATTGCTTCCATTGAAGCACATCATTCAAAAAGATATAAAAAACTTGCCGATATGTTAAAAAAAGGTATTATGTTTAAAAATGACAAAAAAATAAAATGGGAATGTTCTCATTGCGGTTTTGTTGTTGAAGGCGAAGAAGCTCCGCAAAAATGTCCTGTATGCAACAAAGAACAAGGTTATTTTCAGCGTGATTGCAATTGTTTATAGAAATTTAAATTTTTCGTGATATTACAGAACAAAATAAAAAGAAACGAGTTTTGATACCTGATACTACACTGCTATTTTCCTAGCCTCAACCTAAGGCTTTGTAACTTGCTGCGCTCAAACAGACAAAGCCTTGTTATTGTTTCGGCAAGTAAAATTTACGCAGCTTCGTATATGGTATCAAAACTCGTTTCTTTTTATTTTGTTCTGTAATATATATTTATTTTTTATTTTTGGTTTGCATATAATTGTTCAGACAATTCTTGTTTAATTTGTTCCACAAATAGATGTTCTATAGGAGAATTATCATTTTTTCTTAAATAAACTTCTTTTATTCCTGCTTGTACAATAAATCTTTTACATAAAATACATATAAAATTATGACCGTAAATGTACATTGAAGCATTTTTGCATCTGTCCTGACCGGCTTGAATTATAGCATTTTGCTCGGCATGAATACTTCTACAGGTTTCATAACGTGTTCCTGACGGGATATTATTTTTTATTCTGTAACATTCTCCGATTTCATAACACGAAATGACTTTAGACGGAGTACCGTTGTAGCCTGTTGCTTTTATTTTTTTATCTTCCCCCGCTATAACTGCTCCTACATGCGCTCTTAAACAATTAGAACGAGAGGCGCATGTTTTTGCAATTTCTAAGAAATATTCATTCCATTCTCTTACCATTTTTTTAACTCCTATAAATAAATATTACAAGAGTTCATAATAAGTAACAATAATTGTAAAGAATTTATTAATATTAATATTTTAATTTACAATAATTTTATGAATACTCAGGAATTAAATCTAGGGCAATCCTTTAAAACATGGATTAGCATAACTGGTTACAGAATTTTAATTATTTTAAAATCATTAATGCTCTCGGGACGGACAATAGATGAATTGGCAGAAATTTTAAAAAATGATTCAATCACAAGTAAATCGGTTTCTAAAGATACTATCAGAATAGCTATAAATACTCTTAAATCGGCAGGGTGCAAAATTTTAAGACCAAGTAAGGCAAACGGGTTTAAATATGAATTGTTATCTCATCCTTTTTGTCTGAAAATAACAGATGAAGAATTAAATTCTTTTATTAAACTCCGTGACAGAGTTGCCGAAGATTTACGTTGGAGTGACATTTTTATTATTAATGACTTATATGAAAAAATTATTAATTTGACTTGTGATTTGAAATTAATAGAAGATATTAAAAATACGAGTCCGTTAAAAATAAAGAACAAACAAATTATTTTTGAAATTGCCAATAATGCTTTAACGGGTAAAAAATTAAATATAAGATATTTATCGCCTCGTTTTGGCGAAGAAGATATAGAAATTATTCCTGATAAAATTACTTTTGAAAACGGAAGGATTTATTTATGGTGCTTTAACTTAAAATACAATCGAAACGGTCTTTTGAACGCTGAAAGAATTTTAAAAATAAATAGTGTCAGTATTAATAACACTAAGGTTTCAAAGTCATTTGTTTATGATGTTATATATGAAATAAACGGCATAGCTGCTGAAGAATTTGAATTAAAAGAAAATGAAAAAATAATTGAAGAGAATGAAAATACCATAAAAGTGTGTGCGGTTGTAGATAATGAATTTTTATTTATTCAAAGATTGTTATTATTTGGTAATGAGTTTAAATTAATCTCTCCTGATTTTTTCAGAGAAAAGCTTATTAATAAAATTAAACTTATTCAAAAAGGGTATGAAAAATGAATAAACAAGACAAAAACCATGATACCGGTTTAAGAATTTTAGAAACTTTGAAAATTCTTCTGGAAGAAGATGTTACAAGAAATGAACTAATAGAAAAATTAAAAAATAATAAACAAGTGGGAGGTGTATATACACAAGAAGCTTTTTTAAAGTATTTTAATACATTTGAACATTTAGGATTGAAATTAAAAAAAGATAAGGTCAAAT
>JAJQHF010000152.1 GCA_021199975.1 Candidatus Gastranaerophilales bacterium | reverse complement strand
GTCATGGATAATAAAGCAAAAAGCTATTGTTTGAACCTGCAAATTAATATAATAAAATGTAAAAAAGGAAAAATTAAAGTATATGAATGAAATTTTGCTAAACAAAATGTATGTCGGCGAATATCTTAAAAATCAAGATAATATTGGACATGAAATAATCAACCTATTTAAAGCCGACAACGACAAGAATTATATTTATGTAAACTATTATGGTGCTATGGCAAAAGAACATAACAACAAGATAAAAACAATTTTACTTGTAAGATATTGCACTGACTGTACAATGGAAATTTTGGCAAAAGCCGCAGATTTAGAACAAGTTGTTTTTGTAAACACGACATTTCCATCTGAAAAACAAAAAATTCATAAGGATCAAATAAAGTATATTGATAAAAATGATATAAAATATGACGGTTTAAAACCATACGACATCTTCACAAATAATAAAGATAATGAAAATGCGGCTTATATAACATTTAAGGCAAATGCTCTTTTAAAACCCGTAAAACCTATATATATATGTGCAAACGGCAGTAAAAAATACAAAGGAAAAGAAAGTTGCTATTATCTTGGAGATAAATATACTTTTTCTAAGTCAAGCTTAAAAATGTATGTTTGCCGGAATAAACATTGGGAAGCATACCAAGTACTTGAAGATATAATTAACAATAATTCACTTTGGGAAAACAAAAATTCAACAAAATCCGTAAGCAAAGGTGGTTTCAGTAATAAAGAAAAAAACTGCTTTTTAAAAATCATTGACAAGGAATATAGTGAAAATATTTTTTCTAATTTGTTCAAATACGTCTTTGATTACGATAAAGAATTTTTTTGTAAATTTGTAACAGAAGTTTTGGATATTGGTAACTTTGATAAAACATGTAGGATTCAAAGGGAGTATCCTTGCTTTGATAATAATAAAAAACTTAGCGGCCGGATAGACTTATTTGTTGAAAGTGAAAAACAAGTTATAATAATAGAAAATAAAATAAAATCGGGTATCAATGGCTGCTGTGATAAGTATGACAAACAAACTAAAAATCAATTAGATCTATACTTTAAGTTCATTGAAAATGAATACAAAGACAAAGACAAAGAAAGGCATTATTTTATCTTTGTACCTAATTACAATAATATAGATATACCAAACTATGATTGTACAAATTCTTATAAGAAAATAAACTACAGTGAAATTTATAAATGGTTTTCTGATAATAGTGGTTTATATGAAAAATGCGAATATTTTGAAGAGTTTTTAAATGGACTAAATAAACATACTCAAAACACCGACAACAGTCTTGAAGAAGAAATGTACAGACGATTTTATAATAAAATTCAAGAATTCAGCAAAAGAAAAACTTCTTTCAGAAAAAGGTATTATTCTCAGAAAAAAACGATGTGCAGAAGTGGAAAACGTCTTTGGTCAGATAAAATGGAATGCCGGATTTAAAAGGTTTTTAATGGGAGGTTTAGACAAGGTTAATATCGAATGGGGATTAATTGCCATTGCTCATAACTTATCCAAACGAGCAAAAGTTTAAAACACTGCTTCTGTTATTTGTAAATTAAAAAAGAGGGCGACTTTTACTTTTTGGTCACCCTCTTGTTCTTCAAGATAATTTTTTATTTGCAGGTACTATCAAAGAAAATATTTTAATGGGCAAACCAAATGCAACAGATAAAGAATTAAATACTGCTATTCAGAATGCCTGCTTAGAAGAATTTATCTCAACGTTGGATGATGGTATTGAAACGTATATCGGAGAAAGAGGAGTAATGCTTTCAGGCGGTCAGAAACAAAGAATTGCTATTGCGAGAGCATTTATCAAAAACGCACCTATAGTAATACTTGACGAGGCAACATCTGCATTAGATAATAAATCTGAGGCTATTGTCCAACAGGCTATTGATAATTTAATGAAAGATAAAACTGTATTTGTAATTGCTCACAGACTTTCAACCATTCAAAATGCGGACAAGATTGCAGTTATAAATGAAGGTGAACTTGTTGAGCTCGGGACGCATGACGAGCTGATGAAAATTCAAGACGGACAATACAAGACTCTTTATGAAATGCAGTTCAAAAAACAGGAAGTTAACATATAATGCAAACAATTATCAAAGAATTAGCTATAAATCCTACAATACAAGAACTTATGTTTAATGCTGATATAACACAAATATTCAATCAGCCTTGGTCTCAAGTTTTATGTAGTGGAATTTTAGGAGCATTAATCGGTGGCTGCATTTCGGGAGGTATTACTTGGTATGCAATGAAGAATACTGACAAAATTGCTAATGCTCGTTGGGAAAAAAGTACATATAAAAATTTTGAATGTGAATTCTGGCTAAATTTTTATAAAGAATTTCATATTGTAAATCGTTTTATGAAACCTTTTCTAAAAGATATTATTTTTTCAACAAAACAGTATAACATGCCTCATATGGCAATATCGACAGATGATAATGGACAGGAATATTTTGAAAATTGGTTAAAACATTTCAATAAACTTTTTGATTTGGTTAATGGTTATGAAGATTTATATTTACCAATGAAAAATTTTGACAAAACTCATATTTGGATAATATGGACAATGCGCACAATTTTGGATGAAAATAAGGAAAACTTAATTTTTAATGAAAGTTTAATGTTGGATTCTGGTGTTTACAAAAAATTGTATGATAGTTTTCAAAGTTTATACTGGGACAATATCAATAAAAATAGAGACGAAGTAACAAAAGAATTAGAAAAATTTTGGGATGAAAAAAATAAAGCTTTTGATCCAGATAAACTATGGAACTACTTTGAAGAGCAGTTGAATTATATTGAAAATAAATTAAAAGAAACTATCAATGGGAATTTATTTAGATAAAACTGTTATTAGGAAGATGAATTATGAATTCAAATAACATACAGAATAAATTTAAGATTTTAATGGTAATTGTTTAAAACAAGGAGGGTAGTTTAATAATGTGTGAAGTAACATTAAATGATATGACTTACAATGCAAGATTTATCAATCGACATATAGATAACGATATTTCACAACAGGGAAATTTTAATTTCAGGGGAAAAAATACATTTGATGCATGTACTTTTAAATTTGAAACAGATATGAGTTTTTTAAGAAAGCTGCAATCTATAACTATAAACTCAATCGGAAATGTTAATCTTGATAATCGAGAGGTTAAAGCATTTGAAATTAATGATGATAATCCACAAATAGTAACTTTCATACTTATATAAGGATAATACTTACAAAATTAATTTATTCATTAAATCAAGAAAACCAACTTTAAGTTGCCGAAATAGTTAAACTAATTGTCTTAAATAATCAAACTAAGTGTCCTTTTACAATAGGAGAAATTGAGAAAAATAACAGGGAATAAAGTTCCTTTTTATGTTCCTGCTTGTACAAATCAGTATTTTCCGTTTTTTTTATTTTATTTATTAATATTGTGATTATATTTGGCTTTAATAATATTTTTAATACATGCTTAAATTTTCATGAAATAAAATTATACTGCATTTTAATCAAATTTTAAGTTTTTTCTCATTAAAAAAATAACTTCTTGCTCGCTTGATGTTTATGTTTTAGCCTAATTCTGTTTTTCTCAAACTCATTGTCACAACCAACAATATATCCTTTTTATTTTGCGTGTTATATTTCCAGTTCCGGTTAATATCCTAAGAACTCTCAATATAACACATGTAGATAGACATATTACGGTTATACTTATGTTTATGGTCTTTTGAGTTATAATGAATCTGTTAAATATGAAGTTGCATAGGGTTTTAGCTGTTATGTTAGTGCAATATATAGTTACTCGGCATATATAAACTGTGCTGTAGGTACTTATAAAAATAAATATAATTACTCTACCTGCGGGGTATTGTATAAAGATTGGGTTGTACAGTTCACTGTATATAAATAAAATTTCATTATACAGTGCAGGACATAAATAAAATATTATGCAAAAATTATATTCTTTTTAATCGTAATTTAATAATTTTGTTTGTTAAACAAACCGGCAGTAATCTTGATATAAGTTCAGTAAAAACAGATTGAACACCTATATTATAAACCGGTTTTGGATTTTTTTTACAAACTATTTTAATGATTTTTTCAACTGCTTCAGCCGAATCAATAGCCTTTTCATTATTTTCAAATGCTCTTTTTTCCATAAAAAGGAATTCTTTTAAATATTTTTCTTTTACATTTTCATTCACATTTTCAAAATATTTTTTTGAACTTTCAACAGATTTATTCCAAATCGGAGTTTTAATTGATGCCGGTTTTATTGATACGACTTTTATATTATCTTTATTTTCAAGCGCAAAACTGTTAAACAAAATATCCATAGCTCTTTTTGATGCACAATAAGGAGATAAAAACGGAAATATTCCCGATGCCGCCATAGAGCTTATATTTATTATTCTTCCGTTATGAAGAAGAGGAAGGAATTTTTGAGCAACTGCAAGCGCACCGAAGGTATTAACATCAAACTGTTCTTTTACTTTTCTTACATCTATACATTCAATCGGTCCAGCAACTGCAATACCTGCATTATTTATAAGTACATCAAGTTTCTTTGTATTTTTTATAATAAACCAAAATGCCTTATCAATACTTGATGGATTTGTAATATCAATATAAACACCTTTAATATTTTCGCTCAGGTTTTCCAATTCAATTTTATCAATTTTTTTGCGTATTCCCGCAAAAACCTGATGCCCCTCCATTGCCAGCTTTATGGCTGTTTCTCTGCCAAGACCTGATGATGCGCCTGTTATTAGTATTATTTGTTTTTCTTTTTTCATAACAAGTTATTTTTACCACAAAATTTTGCTATAATCAAATTATGAGTTTAAAAAATAACATTGAAAAAGGCAGAGCAGTTGAAGATATTGCAAAAAGATATCTTATATCTCAAGGATTTAAAATAATTGATTTAAACTGGCATTATTCAAAAAATGCGGAAATCGATATTATTGCTGAGGACAAAGGGGTTCTTGTATTTACGGAAGTAAAAACAAGGTCGTCTTTAAATTTCGGACATCCTTTTGAAGCGATTAATCAGGAAAAAATAAAGAAGATACATTCCGCAATTCTTGCTTATATTAATCAATGCGAAAAAAAATACAAATCCTACAGATTTGACGGTATAGCAATAATAGGATTACAAAATCCTAAAATCGAACATATCAAGGATTTAGGACAATTTTAAGTCCAATCGGAAATGTCACATCCGCATAACGCTTTTTCTAGTTCAGGTCTTACTGATTCTAATGTCATTTCAAAAGTAATCGGTGTAACAGAAACTTTATTCCACCTTAATGCGTTTATATCTGAATCATCATTTTCGCATTGTTTTATAAGTTCACCCGCCATCCAATAGTAGACTTTTCCTCTCGGGTCAACACGTTTATCATATTCATCAGTAAACATTTTACCGCCTAAGCGGGTTATAGCTATTCCCGATAAATCCTCAGGCATAAGTCCGGGTACATTAATATTTAGAATTGATTTTTTGGGGAAATTAAATTCTTTAACCTTATGCACAAATTTTGTCATAAAAATTGCCACATTTTTAAATAATTCGGGGTCAGAGGACATACTTGCAAGAGAAACGGCAATACTCGGATATCCCATCATGGCTCCTTCCATAGCACAGCTTACGGTACCCGAATACAATATATCACTGCCTAAATTTGGACCATGGTTTATACCTGAAATTATTAAATCCGGCTTTTCTTCATCGCTTAAAATTGCATTAATTCCAATTTTTACACAGTCACCGGGGGTTCCGCTTGTAATCCATATTCTTTTTGCGCCGAATTTAGATTCAAGTTCTTCAACCCTTATAGGTGTATGCAATGTTAAAGAATGTCCTGCAGCGCTTCTTTCTCTGTCAGGAGCTACAACATATACTTCATGTTCTTTACTTAATTCTATGGTCAGAGCTTTTATTCCTTCTGCCATTACACCGTCGTCATTAGAAAGTAATATTTTCATAAAAACCCCTTTTGCAACACTGATACATTATAGCATTTTTATAAGCTTACGTATATACAATACCCTGTAAAATAAGATTTTTATCAATATTATTTATAATTTTAACTTCTTTTTCCCCGACAGGTACTACAAAATTTATATTTCCATTCCTTACTTTTTTATCGGAGAGCATTGCCGCATAAAAAGTTTCTTTACAAGTGTGAAATCCGATTTTTGTGACAAGTCCGTATTCATTTATTAAATTAACTGCTGCATTATAATAATAATCAGGTATTAATTTAAGACTTTTTGCCAAATCAAAAACAAGTTTCATTCCGATAGAAACAGCTTCTCCATGCGTATATAAACGGTAATCCGTAACATTTTCAATTGCATGAGCGTATGTATGTCCAAAATTTAAAATTGCTCTCAGCCCCTTTTCTTTTTCATCCCGGTTGACAACACTGCTTTTCAACAAACAGCATATTTTTATCAATTGTTTTAGAGTATCACTGTCTTTTTGTAATATTTTATCTTTATTGTTACGTAAAAATTCAAATAATTTGTATTCTTCTCCTGCATTGCAGGTTTTTTCAATAAAAGCATATTTTAAAACCTCTGCCAAACCTGTTTTAAATTGTCTGTTGTCAAGTGTGTACAATGTATTTGTATCTGCAATAACAAGTTTAGGCTGATAAAAATTTCCAATAATATTTTTACCAAGATTATGATTAACCGCAACTTTGCCGCCGACAGAGGAATCCACTTGAGCTAATAGGGTGGTTGGAATTTGAATATAATCTATCCCACGCATATAAACGGAAGCCGCAAATCCTGCCATATCTCCGATAACTCCGCCGCCTAAAGCAATAATAGCGTCTTTTCTTTCAAGCTTCATTTGGATTGCTTTATCTATGATTGTACTTGCTATTTCTCTGTTTTTATATTGCTCCCCGTCAGGAAGAATAATAAAATCAGCAGACTTATCAGATAATTTACTGCCATAATGCGAATATATTTTTGTATTTGTTACAACCAAAAATTTTCTCGCTTCGGTTCGGGATTTTATATAATCATATACATTATCCAGCAGGTTTTTGTCTATTAAAATAGGATACGAGCTTTCTTTTACCGATTTAATTTTAACATCTATACGTTCCATAATTATCCAGCTTTTCTACAATTTCCAATGATATTATATCAGCTTTTTTGTTTTGTGAATCAATAATTATATGAGCTTGTTCATAAAATTTTGAGCGCTCTGATAATAAAGTAATTATTTTTTCTCTCATGTTATCAACATTAAGAAGGGGTCTTTCTTTATTATTTTTTATACGTTCATAAAGCGTATAGGCATTAGCTTTTAAATATATTACAACGGATTTTTCTTTAAGCAGTTTTAAATTTTCCGAAGATTTAACTACTCCGCCGCCTGTAGATATTATTTTATTATTTCCCTGTAATATTTCCTTTAAAACCTCAGCTTCAATTTTTCTGAAATATTGTTCATTTTTCTCTTCAAAAATCTTATTTATTGATTTATTTTCTCTTTTAACTATTTCTTCATCAGTATCAAAAAAAGAAAACCCCGTAAGTTTTTCGGCCAAAAGCCTTCCGACGGTCGTTTTTCCTGAACCCATCATACCGATTAAAGAGATATTCATCAAATTACCTTTCTTCAATTTGCTTTAAATAATTTTGATAATTTGTTTTCATTTCGCTTATACTGTCATGTGAAAATTTATCAAGCATCGCATCAGCTAATACAATAGCAATCATGGCTTCCGCAACAACGGCACATGCCGGAACGGCACAAGTATCGGAGCGCTCAAAATGAGCCTGAACTTCTTCTTTTTTATCTAATGCAATGGAATTTAACGGCTTTTTCATTGTCGGTATAGCTTTCATTGCCGCAGTTATTATAATATCTTCACCGTTAGAAATACCTGCTTCAATACCGCCTGCATTATTAGTTTTTCTGATATATTTTCCATTTTCAATAAAAATTTCATCATGAGTTAAAGACCCCGGTGTTTCGGCAGCTTTAGAACCAATACCTATTTCAACCGATTTTACAGCGGGAATACTCATTACGGCTTGAGCCAAAATTCCGTCGAGCCTCCTATCCCATTGAACATGCGAACCTAAACCGACGGGAACATTTTTAAATACAACCTGAAACATACCGCCTAAGGTATCACCTTCTTGACTTGCTCTGTCAATTTCTTCTTTCATTTTTTCACTTGCATAATCATCAAAAGTTCTCAGGTCTGAATTTTCAATTTCTTCTTTTACATCAAAAATATTATTGATTGTTTTTGCTTTAACATTGCCGATTTGTGTTACATAAGACAATCCTTCAATATTAAATTCCTTTAATATACACTTTGCAACAGCCCCTGCGGCAACTCTTGCAGCCGTTTCTCTTGCACTGGAACGTTCAAGAATATTTCTTACATCTTTATGGTTATATTTTAAAGCACCTGCAAAATCAGCATGTCCGGGGCGAAGATTAATGATTTTTTTCGCCTCAATTAATTTAATATTTTCTTCCGTTTCAATTAATTTAGAAGCTGACATCGGAATTTGCCAATTTACCCAATCTTTATTTTGAATTTCCAAACATACAGGACTGCCTGTTGAAAAACCAAAACGAACCCCCGATAATATTTCGGCGGTATCTTTTTCTATCTTCATCCTGCCGCCTCTTCCATATCCTATTTGTCTGCGTGCAAGGTCTTTATTAATAAAATCATTATCAATACAAACGTCCGAGGGAATACCGTCTATTATTACATTTAAACATTTCCCGTGGGATTCTCCTGACGTTAAAAATCTAAAAATATTACTCACTTTAATATACCCGTTTCTTTTTATCTGATATATCTGATAGTCAGACTATTGTTAATGATTATATCAGAAAAAATGACTCTTTTCTTTTTTTATCTTATTTATTATATTACTAAAAGCTTCATATACTCCTGAACTCAATACATAATTTCCATTAGCACTATTATATGATTTTCTATAAATAAATTCAGCTAAAGTATTATTTACTTTTTGGGCATCTTGTATTAATGGAATAATCATTGATTTATCAGGACTTTGTTCTTTCTTAAACCAATCTGTTTTTTCTCCTTCTGCATTATGCAATGCATTATTTCTGTATTTGGATGTAATTTGTGCAAGTGCTGAATATGTTTCATCATTTAATTTATCATTAAAATATAAACTTACAGGGTCTTCTCTTATATACCATCTTGAAGCATCAGCATAAGTTTTATAATAAAATTTTGATAAATTATTAACCTTATACGGAAATCCGCAATAATTATATTGTCCGGTTTTCATAAAATAATCAAGTTCATTAATTAAACCGGGATGATTTATAACATTTAAACTTGCTCTGTCTTTTTCAGAAAAAAAGTTTTCAGCGCTTCTGTATTTCCATCCGCCTTGATTTTCAATATTAATTCCTCTAACTTGCGGATAATCTATAACATTTTGTAAATATGGATTTTGAACAATATTATTCAAGTTAACTTTTCTTATTTTATTGTATTCCGTATTATACCATTGATTAACATCTGCAGGCATTAAAGTTCCTTGTTTCACCTTCTGAATCATATATCTGTCATAATCGTCAATTACAGGTTTCTCTCTTCTTCCAAATGAAACAGAAGAATAATCAAAATTACTGCTTTTAAAATTATTTATATTATTGTAACCATATTTTGCTGCATTTGAAAAACATCCTATTGAATTCTTCATGTCTAATTAATTCCCTTTTTATAAACTATTTATATAAATGTTTTTTAATGAAAAAAATTTTCACTTTTATAGAGTAAATCATTTTAATTTAATAAAAATTTACAAATATATCTTGTAATGAACTTTAACTATATATACAATATAAAAGAAGGGAATGGGATATGGGTAAGTCTAAGAAAAGAATACTTAATAAAACTACCGACTTAACAGGAAGTGTTTTAAAAAGAGAAGAAATAATAGAACAAATTATTTCCGATATAAAATCTAATAACATCTCGGACAAAGTAAAAAATTTTATAGGCTTATTCGGCATTACAATTGAAGAACTTTCTGAAGCCGGTGCTTCATATGAAGAATTATCAATGATTAAACATTTTATTTGATTATATTATTTTCTGTTATAAATTTCTTCAAGAGCAATTTTTTCTTGAGTTGATTCATATAAATTCTTAACAGTTAAATACTTGTTTTTTATTTCGTCTTCGCCTAATATTATTGCATATTCAGCTATTTTTGAGGCTTTTTCAAGTTGTTTTGCAAATTTTCTTGAACTGTAATCAAATTCCGCACTGAAACCATGTTTCCTTAAATCGGCAGTTAGCTGAATAGCGGCTGATTTATTATCGGAAACAATAAAATAATCTATTTTTGAAGGTTTAATTTGAGGAATTAAAGAATTAAGCCTTTCTACTCCCATTGCCCAGCCTACTGCCGGAGTGTGAACACCTCCTAAAGTTTCAACAAGTCCGTCATAGCGGCCTCCGCCGCAAACTGCATTTTGTGAGCCTAAATTATTTGATTTAATTTCAAATACAGTTTTTGTGTAATAATCTAATCCTCTTACCAAAAAAGTATTTTCTTTGTACTTAATGTTTAAAATATCCAAATAGGATTTTAAATTTTTATAATGTTCCGCACACTCATCACACAGCTTAACTCCAGAAACAGCATTTTTAAGATTGTATTCTTCAAATAACTTATTACATGTTTCATTTTTACAGTCAAGAATCCTCAAAGGATTTTTCTCGTATCTGCTTTTACAATCTTCGCATAAATCATCAAGAAAAGGTGCAATTGCGGTTTTTAATTGTTCTTTATATTCTTTTCTGCATGTATTGCAGCCCAATGAATTAATTTCAACAACCAAATCATTTAACCCCAAAGCCTTTAAAAATTCTGTTGCAAGGAGAATACATTCCGCATCGGCAGAAGCATCCTGAATACCAAACATTTCAACCCCAATTTGATGAAATTGTCTTTGCCTTCCTGCCTGAGGTCTTTCATATCTAAACATCGAGCCTTTATACCACAATTTAACAGGAGGACTTTCTCTGTAAAAATTATGCTCCAAATAAGCTCTTACAACACCTGCCGTATTTTCGGGACGTAATGTCAAACTTCTGTCACTTTTAATAAAGGTGTACATTTCTTTATTTACAATATCAGTTGTATCACCGACCCCTCTTTCAAATAAATCGGTATCTTCAAATATAGGAGTTCTTATTTCTTTAAAATTTGCCTTTGAAAATATATCCGAAGCAATTTTTTCTATATTCTGCCAACTCTCAATTTCTTCCGGCAGTATATCTTTTGTCCCTTTTGGTGCCTTTATATTCATGCTTAACCTCACATACAAAAATTATATAATAAAAAAAAGTATGGTAAAACTGCTGAAATAGTCTTTAACACATTAACGAAGCAGAAGAGGAACTGTAACGATAAATTCGCTTCCTTCGCCGGGATTAGAAGTAAATAATATTGTTCCTCTGTGTAATTCAACTATTTTTTTTGATATAGATAATCCGAGTCCTGTGCCTAAACCGATTTTCTTTGTTGTAAATCCTGCATTGAATATTTTATTTTGAATTTCCAACGGAATACCGATACCGTTATCTTTAATTTTAACTATAAGCTTTTTATTATCCGTTTTTGTTGAGATAACTATGACTCCGTTTTTCTTATCGGGGGGAATACTGTGGCAGGCATTTACAAGCAAATTCATAAATACCTGATTTAACATATTAACACTGCAAAAAATCGGAGGAAGATTTGAATACTTTTTCACTATTTTTATATTATCTTTTATTTCGTGGGCTATTAATTTTAATGTTAAATCAATCTCTTTGTTTATATCAGCCTATTGAAATTCAGCTTCATCAAGGCGCACAAAACGTTTTAAAGATTTTACAATATCAGAAATTCTGTTTGCCGCTTCAATATCAATCGAATTTAAATCTTTTAATACTGCCATATTTTCAGAAGAAACAGTTTCATTCGACGACAAAATTTTATTTATTAAATTATTATTAGAGCAAATAGAAGCCAAAGGTGTATTGATTTCATGTGCGACACCAGATACCAATTGCCCTATAGATGCCATTTTTTCCGTATTAATAAGCTGTATTTGGGTATCTTTTAATTCTAACAATGTTTTTTCAAGTTTTTTATTTTTTTTGTTAAGCTGTTGTATTAACCCTGCTTGAATTATTGAACTAGACAGCTGTACTGCTATAGATTGAAGTATTTCTTTGTTATCCTTAATTTGGAATTTTTGTTTCGTAAAAGTAACAATAATACCTAGAAGCATTGATTTATTATACACCGGTATAATAATACGCTTTACTCCCTTCGGCAGAAGCTCCGTGCTGTTCAATGACTCTTTAAGGCATGATACAACCGAAATTTCTTTATTATTTATTTTATTTAAAACCTCATCTTCATAAATATGACTTACATCTCTCTCTTTATTTTTTTCACTTTCTTCAACGGCAACAGAATATTTAATTTTAAACTCGTTCTTATCTTTAGCTGAAAAATATGTTTTAAATGAACCTAATAAATTATGAATTTCCTCTAATGCAGAAGATAATATTGTTACAATGTCATTTGTTTCTCTTATTACTAAAGAAATTTTGTTTATTATCCCCATTTTTAATACTTGAGTTTGGGCATGCTCTTTTAATTTTGAAAATTTTTCAGTAGATTCTTTTACTTCATCATACATTTCTTTAAGCTGATTATATTTTTTTTCAAACGAAGTAACTTTATCAAGAGTCGTAATATCCTTAAAAACAGCTATTTTATAATTCAAATAAAAGAAAGTATAAATATAATAATATATATAA
>JAJQHF010000065.1 GCA_021199975.1 Candidatus Gastranaerophilales bacterium | reverse complement strand
CGCTTTCAGCATCAAATTCAAATTCTAAACCTGAATCGGAAACTATATTTTTTGTTTGAAAAATCCCATTATTTAATATAAAAAATCTGACATTATTAAGTGATAATGAAGATTTTATAAGAAAGGACACCTTCGACAGTAAATCTTCAATAGAACGTGATTGATTTGCTACCATATTCAAATCAAATAAATTATGCAGTTCCAGCACATTTTTTTGTAAATTATATATTTTGTCCGTTAAATCTTGGTTCATACTGTTATTATACATTAAAAATTTTTATTTATTATTTTTATTTTCGTTTTTTGTCTTTTTATTTTCTATTACGGATAAAACTGCGGATGAACATACTAAAACAGGTATAAAATACTGTTTAAAATTATTTTTTAGTGATGTTTTCATCGGAATATTTTTAGCATTTTTATCCGAAACGGATAACACCGCTGTAAGCCCTAATAATACAGGTGTTGATTGTGCTGCATTTTTAACAAAACTATCAACATATTTTTTTGCCGTTTCCCCTTTAGCATTAACAGGTTTTTTATCAGTTAAGTTTTTCTGCATCGGTGCGGAGTTTTCATTAGAAGATTTCATCAGATTATTTTTTCTCTGATTGCTATAGAATGAAACTGAATTATCCTTTAACGAAACACTTTTTATCATTAAATATTCCCTTATGTTTATTTAATCAGATTTTATATTAAAGTTTTAATATAAAAATTCACCGCAAATTATTATATCTTTTTTTAGTTTTTTAGTCGAGGTAAAAATTAAATTGTTACATTGTGAAATTTCATTTCGGCTGCAGCCTTGAGCAAATCCAAGTCCTTCTTTGTCTGCAAGTATTTTAGGCGCAATAAATTGTATTAAGTTATCGGGAATTTTTTCCTGTATAAATGAATTATTTAACATTCCGCCCGTTTCAATTAAAATGCTCATAATTCCTTCTTTGAACAACAGCTCTGCTGCCCGTATTAAATCAATGTGCCCGTTTTTTAAAGGGCATTTTATAAATTTGGCATTATGAGTATGCTTTTTTATTTTATTATCGTCCGTTTGTTCTCCTGTAACAATAATAATTTCCGCACCGTTATTTTCATAAACTTTACTGTTCTTATCGGTTGAAAGATTAGTATCCAAAATAATTCTTATCGGGTTTCTTCCGTTTTTCATACGGCATGTCAAAGACGGATTATCTTTTATAACTGTTGAAGAACTTGTTAAAACGGCATCATATTTATTTCTTAATTTTTGTACAATACTTCTAGAATATTCATCGGTTATCCATTTAGAATTACCTGTTTTAGAAGCTATTTTACCGTCCAGCGTAACAGCTGTTTTTATTGTTATATACGGTAGTTTTTTTGTTTGGTTTTTTATAAAAATTTTATTTAATTCTCTGCATTCATCTTCTAAAACACCTGATATTACTTCTATACCTGCATTTTCTAATTTTTTTATTCCCTTTCCCGATACTAAAGGATTAGGGTCAACCATGCCAACAATAACTCGTTTTAACCCCTTTTCAATAATTAAATCGGCACAAGGAGGTGTTTTTCCGTAATGAGAACAGGGCTCTAAATTAACTATTATAGATTTGCCTTTTAAATCCCCTTGTGCATTCAGGATTGCATTTCTTTCGGCATGATTTCCGCCATAGTATTCATGTGCGCCTTCTGATATAATTTTAAAATTATCATCAAAAATAACGGCGCCGACCAAGGGATTAGGAGAAACTCTTCCTTCGTTTTTTTTTGCAAGTTTAATACACCTTCTCATTAATTTTATGTATTCTTTTTGCATTATTTAACCTTCTTATAAAAGGCATCTGCTACAATTTGAGAGTATTTTCCCTTTTCATTTACCGATATAATTATAAGATTTTTACCGTTTTGAAGTTCCGCTACTCCAACAATACCTTCAATATCTTTAACGGGAAGATTTGAAATCCCTGCATCTATTTTAATATATGGAATTGTTTGATTTAATCCTTCCATTTCTCCGTGTTTTGTAACTTCAATTTTATCAAATTTTACAACTTTATATTTATATTTATTTACAATTTCATTAATTTTTTCCTGAGCATTTTCATCTTCTATATCTTTTTTTGTAAGGATATCTTCTGATTTAGGCTCTATTATAATCATTTTTTGTCCGGTTGAATTATGTTCCGCTATTATCATTCTGTTTTGTAAAATCTTTAGATTTTTATCCACCGTATATTCATCGTCAATTTCAGATAAATCCGCAACATCTTTTGTTTTATCAACAATTTCTTCTTGCGAGGGAGTATTATATTCATGAATTTTATCTTTAATAAAATCGATTACACCAAGATGAAGCAAGCCAAAGAATACAAGTACGGCTATAATTGTCTTTATAATTAAACTTAAACAGCCTTTCATTAAAACTCCTTTACTAAAAAATGTATTTTCATTGAAATTACGGTAAATTTGTAATACATTAAGTATAGCTATGATAAATGAAGAAATCAAGAATACAAACAGTATTGATGCAGATTATAATAAGACAACTTCGATGTTTAAACAATACCTTGATGTAAAAAGAAACTGTCTTGATGTTGTTCTTTTATACAGGGTAGGGGATTTTTACGAAGTTTTTTTTGAAGATGCAATGCTCCTTTCAAAAGAACTCGGTTTGACGCTTACGGGTAAAGACGGCGGTGATATAGGAAGAGTCCCCATGGCGGGTATCCCGGTTAAATCATTAAATCTTTATATACCTAAACTTTTGAATAAAAATTTTAAAGTTTCAATATGCGAGCAGCTTGAAAATCCGGGGACGGGCAAACTGATAAAAAGAGATATTGTTAGAACCATTACGGCAGGTACAATTACGGAATTAAACCTTCTTGAACCCGCAGGGAACAATTTTTTAGCCGCAATTATTAATGTTAATAATGTTTTCGGTTTCGCATATACAGATATTTCAACGGGCGAATTTAAAGTAACGAAAGGTTCCCTGAATGAAATTTTATCCGAACTTGCAAGAATTAAACCTGCTGAAATATTAGCTCCCGTAAAAAAGCAGAAAATACTTCCCTTTCAGGTCGTGCCTGATGAAAAAATTGATTTACCCGATGAAATTACCAATTTTTATCCGTGTACAAAAGTTTCATTATCCTCTTTTAATGAAGAAAAAGCTGTTTCAAATTTAAAAAAGATTTTTAACGTTATTTCGCTTGACTCCTTCGGTTTTGAAGAATATAAACCCGCTTTTTATTCGGCAGGCGCTATAATAGAATATATTATTGATACACAAAAGGGAAATCTTCCTAAATTTGATGTTATAAAGCCTTATTCCGTTTCGGATTTTGTTTCTATAAGTGCAAGTACAAGGAGAAATCTTGAACTTATTGAAACTTCAAAGGATAAAACAAAGTACGGAAGTTTATACTGGGCAATAGACAGAGTGAAAACTCCAATGGGTTCAAGACTTTTAAAATCCTGGATTACTCAGCCGATTATAAATATTGATGAAATACAAAAAAGACAGGATGCTGTTGAAGAATTAATTAATAATACTTCTTTAAGATTAAATTTATCCGATTTATTGAGCAGAGTCTGCGATATAGAACGGCTTGCCGTTAAATTAAGCAATGCAAATGTTCATCCCGGAGATTTTATTGTACTAAAAAATACTTTAGCTTTAATGCCTAATTTTCAGGCTGTTTTTAAAAATTTTAAGAATGATTATCTGAATGATTTTATTAACGATATTAATGATTTAATGGAATTTGCTTCAATCATTAACAAAACAATTAATGAAGAGGCATTAATTAAGAATATTAAAGAAGGCGGCTATATAAAGGATAATGTAAACGGAGAATTGGATTATTTCAGAGATATTCTCAACGGCGGAGAACAGTGGCTGAAAGATTTTGAAGCAAAGCAAAAAGAAATTACAGGGATTAAGAATTTAAGAGTCGGTTATAACCGCAACTTCGGATTTTTCATAGAGGTGACAAATTCAAATCTTTCTATGGTTCCCATTAATTATTCAAGAAAACAAACACTTACAAATGCGGAAAGATTTATTACAGAGGAATTGAAAAAGCATGAAACTGATGTTTTTTCAGCAAAATTTAAAACTATTGAAATAGAACAAAAAATATTCCGTGATTTATCCGAATATGCAAAAAGTTTTGTGGATGAACTGAAAGAAACAGCTCATTTCATTGCAAGAACAGATGTTCTTTTATCTTTTGCACAAAACGCAATTGAATCTAATTATGTAAAACCCGAAATCACAAATTCTAATGAATTATATATAAAAGACGGAAGACATCCCGTAGTGGAAAAAATTCTGCCTATGGGGCAGTATGTGCCTAATGATTTAAAATTAAAAGCTGATATTCATAATTTTGAAGATACCCAATTTATGATTTTAACAGGGCCGAATATGGCGGGAAAATCTACATACATGAGGCAGAATGCCTTAATCGTCATTTTGGCGCAAATAGGTTCTTATGTTCCTGCTTCTTACGCACGTATAGGTATTGTTGATAAGATTTTTACCAGAGTCGGCGCTGTTGACGATTTATCATTGGGACAATCAACTTTTATGGTTGAAATGAATGAAACCGCATTTATTTTAAACAGTGCCACGGAAAAAAGCTTAATTCTGCTTGATGAAATAGGAAGAGGAACATCTACTTATGACGGAGTAGCTATTGCATGGTCGGTAGCTGAATATATTGCGGTTAAAATCAAAGCAAGAACCATTTTCGCAACGCATTATCATGAGTTGAACGTTATGCCTAAATCTATTGAACAAATTAAAAATTACAGAATTACCCTGTCTGAAGAAAACGGCGAAATCCATTTTTTAAGAAAAGTTGTTGAAGGTTCGGCAAGTAAAAGTTACGGTATTCAGGTCGCTAAAATGGCAGGCTTGCCAAATAGTGTTGTTTCTAAAGCCCAAAATCTTATGAACAGAATGCAAAAAGATTATTCAAAGGATTTATCAAGAAAGAAACAAGGACAAAATACAAATTCTCCCGAAGTTCCTCAGTTATCACTCTTTCTTGAATAGAGGACTTTGATATGTATAATTTTTTTAAAAGCGACAAAGGAATTATTTTACTGCTGACTTTTGTATTTTTTGCTGTTTTACCTTTTTTTTACCTGCATCAAGGACTTTTGTTAATTGATACGGGACGTGAATTTTATATCCCCTGGCAAATTACAAAAGGAGATGTATTGTATAAAAATATATATAATCAATACGGCGCCTTTTCTTATCTGTTTAATGCGGTTCTTTTATATATATTCGGTTTAAAAATAAAGGTTCTTGCCACTGTTGGAATATTAAATTCACTTCTTATAATTGTAGTTTTATATTTAATTGCAAGAGAATTTCTTTCAAAAAATATTTCTTTTTTATTTTCAATTCTTATTATATTTGCTCTTGTTTACAGAACTTTTCTTTATAATTCAAATTTAACATACTCATTTGCAATTGTTTATGCTCTTTCCTCTTTTTTAGTATCAGTATTGTTTCTTATAAAATATATAAAAAACGGCAAAAATTATATGGCATATTCTGCATGTTTTTTTGCGGGATTAAGTATTGCAAATAAATATGAATTTTGTTTATACCCTTTAATTTTAATATATGTTTTTTGTTTTATAAGACCGTTGGGGTTAAAAAATATATTTAAGGCTTTCATCTCGTTTCTGATTGTTCCTGTTATATGTTACGGCTTTTTATTATTTCAGGGAATTAATATTAATGACGTAAAACAAAATATAATTTTATTTAATAATCTTATAAATGCACCGTCATTAAATTTATTTTTTCGTAAAACAGGTGTATTTTTTGACATATCTTATTTATTAAGCTTAATTGTACAAAATAAATTTTTTGCTGTTTTTGCAATAATACCGATTTTAAACGTGATACTTTTAATAAGTTTATTTAAAAAAGTTTATGAGAATAAAGCTCTATTTGTACTGATTTTATGTTCAATAGCGGCAAGCGCCAAATCATTTTTTTATTTAAATGTTAATCACATGGGCGTTTTTATTTTTCCTGTTTGCATGCTTGCTTTTATTACATTGCTGTCTATAACTGAGAAAAAACAACAGAAATTTATAAACTTATTAATGTGTTTTTGTATTTTACTTTTTGCCGCAAATGATTTTGCTTCGCTGAAACATAAAAATTTTCTTCTTGAAACTTCAAAAGGCAGTATATATACATTCAAAAAGGAGGGGCAAATCATAGAGCAAGTTTGCGGCTATATATCAAATAACACAAAAACAACCGATAAGATTATTATTATGCCTGAAGGCTCAATAATGAATTATATTATCGAAAGAAACGGAGATAATTATTATTACAGCTTAATTCCTCTTTTATATAACGACGTTTTTAAGGAAGAACGCATTTTAAATCATTTTAAAAATAATTATCCCGAATATTTTGTTATTTTACCTATAAATAATATTGAATACGGAAGCCGTTTTTTTGGGGTTGACTATGCACAAAATTTTTATGAGATGATTATTAATAACTATAATTTAGTTGAAGAAAATAACGACATAAAAATATTTAAAAGAAAGAACTTATAATGAATAAAATTGCTTTAATTAATCATGGCTGTGCTAAAAATTTGGTGGATTCAGAGTTAATGCTTGGAAAACTTATACAAGACGGATATCAAATAACTCTTGATGAAACTAAAGCGGATATTGTCATTATTAACACATGCTCTTTTATTCACGATGCGGAAAGAGAATCGGTTAAATCAATATTTAATATGATAAAAGGAGGCAAAAAAATTGTTATAACGGGATGTCTTGCTCAAAAATATAAAAAAGAACTGCAATCTCTTATCCCCGAAGCTGCCGCATTTATAGGAACTTCCGATATTAATAAAATTTCAAAGGTTATAAAAAAAATATCAAATAATAAAAATATTAACTATGAAGTAAGTGATAATCCCATTTATAATTATCCTGAAAATGTGACAAGGCAGCAAATTACAATGGGGGCAAGTTCATATATTAAAATAGCTGACGGCTGTGATTTTAATTGCGGATATTGTATTATTCCTCAGCTAAGAGGTTCTTATAAATCCCGTAAAATTGAAAACATTGTAAAAGAAGCTAAAGAACTTGCAAAAAAAGGTGTTAACGAAATTGTTTTAATTGCTCAGGATACTACAAGCTACGGCAAAGATATATACGGCAAACCTTCATTAAAAGAACTTTTAATTGAACTAAATAAAATAGAAGATTTAAGCTGGATAAGAATAATGTACACTTACCCTTCTTTACTTATCGAGGAATTACTTGAAACAATAAATAAGCTTGATAAAGTTGTTAAATATATTGATGTACCTTTACAGCATGTAAGTAAAAATATGCTTGAGTTAATGAACCGTCCTGTTATGGATAATAAAAAACTCATAAAAAAAATCAGAAAATTAATACCGTCTGTTTCAATAAGGACAACTTTTATTGCGGGATATCCAAATGAAACGGAGGAAGATTTTGATGAATTATGCAATTTTGTTCAAGAAATGAAAATTGATAAGCTTGGGGTTTTTGAATTTTCAAGAGAAAAAAATACAAAAGCTTATAACTTAAAACCTCAAATCAGCGCAAAATTGAAAAAAGAACGTAAAAGAAAATTAATGGAAATTCAACAGCAAGTTTCAAAAGAAATAAATGAAAAGCTGACAGGTAAAAAAATTGAATGTATTGTTGAAACCGTAAATGATACAAATATAGCTATAGGCAGAACATATAAAGATGCACCCGAAGTTGACGGGATAATATATGTTAAGACAGAAGCTCCGGTTAATCCCGGTGATATTATCACCGTTAAAATAACCGGAGCTAAAGAATATGATTTATTTGGTTCTTTCTAATAAGCTTTTTTGGCTCTGTATTTAAGGACTCTTCTGTCTCTTAATGCTTTAGGATTTGTTTGAATTAACTTTTCAATTACTTCTCGTTCAGTTTTCCTATCCTTTTTCAAATAATATACTTCTGCTAATTTTAAGGCTATATCGATGTTTTCAGGATATTTTTGGATTAAAATTTTTAATTTATCTTCTGCTAAATCAATTCTGCCCTCTCTTACATCAATATAAGCATCAAGAATTTGTGTATCCATATCAAATTGTATATTTTCCGCAAGGTTTAAATATGTATATGATGATCTGTAATCCTTCATCTTATAAAAATTAGCCGCAAGGTTATATAAAATAACAAATTGGTTTTGTAAATCTTCTCTTACAAGAGGAAGAATATTATGCAATATATAATTTGAACGTGCATATTGCTTTTTAAAGGCATAATTTATAGCTAAATCTACCCAAATAATAATATTTTTTCTGTCATTCTGCAATTGAGATATTAATCTTTGAATTTCAAGCTCAAAATTTTCTCCGGGATATGTTGTTATAAATGCGTGATAAAACATATTATTGTATTCAGAAGGATTTATTGGAACATCTATTATATCGGGAACCATTCTATATAATAAATTTAAAGTATTTAAATCTCTTTGGGTTATATTTTTTTCACCGGTATTTTCATCAATGTTATCACTTTCATAGTACATAATATCATCAGGATTAGCACTGTGACCGCCAAGTCCTAAAGCGTGACCTATTTCATGCTGCATAAGTGTCAGCAATTTATATGTTTCGTAAGGATTCCCTCTCTCATCTGTTTTACGTACATATATATTCATTTTTTTCAAAATATCTTTATCTTCATCTATATCGGGAATTGTTTTACTTGTGTTAATATTATCAAATCTTGATATATCATCGAGAAAATTAACTGTTATATTTGCTCTTGTATTTCCTTGACTTTCGATAAACATAATTTGTCCGTTTGTAGCAGACTGCCACTTATCAAAAGCCTCTCTGACCGTATCATAATATTCTTGAGGCACAGAGGAATCTCCTATTATTGAATATGAAACAGGAGTTGAATTATTCCATCTGATAAGCACATCATCAAATAAAACGTTATCTATATAATTGGAGCCTGCTTCTCTTTCTGCTTGTTTACGCATATTATCAAGAACATTTTCAGCAAGTGTACTTGCATCATCAACGTCCTCGAGCTGTGAAATCTCATACAATTTTTTCTGATTTTCATAAGTAGGCGGCAATTTTGACAATGCTAAAGCTTGATAATATATTGGTTCAGGGTCATAAGGAAGTCTTTCAACTGCAATATTAAACATTTTAAGAGCTTTATCATACTGCCCGATTTCCATATATTTTTTACCTTGATTAAATATATGTTCTGGCATTAAATTTTTTAAATAAAGATAAGTACCTATAATTACAAGTAAAACTATTCCCAATACAATTAGAGATATTTTCATATTTTTTGTTTTATTTTCTTTTATTTCTTCTGAATCCATATATGTTCTCCTTATTATTTATTTAATTCCAATAATTCCGTTAATTTTTTTGATTCCATTTTAGATAATATCTCCGAATTTCCTTTTATTTTAAAATATTCTGCAAACTTCGGAGTGGTTTTTAAATTATATGAACGTCCGTTTTTATCTTTTTTCCTGCTTATTAAACCTTTATCTATAAGTTCTTGTACATGTTCATAAGCATTTGAACCTCTTAAATCCTTTAGTTCAGCTTGTCTGATAGGTTCTTTCAAAGCAATAACGGTCAATGTTTTTAATACGGCATTTGATATATCTACGGGGCATAATTTTTCAACAATATCCATAAATTCATCTTTAACTTGAATTATATAACCGTTTTCATCATCTATTTCAAGAGCGCCGTCTCTTGAGGAATAATCAGAAATAAGATAAAGCATTGCCTCTTCAATTTCTTGCTCATCAGTTTCCAAAATTTTGGCAATTTCTTTTAATTCAACCGCTTTTCCGGTTACAAACAATACAGCTTCAATTTTGGATTTCAAATCCATATTATACCTCTTTAACTTTCAATCTCTTTTTCCTGAGTTTTGCCCTTAACGACGTATAAATCGGAATAAAATTCTTCTTGTTCTAAATCAAACTCACTTTCTGCCGATAAAAATAAAAGCGCAATATATGCTGAAATTTTATCTAAACCAAGTAATGTTAATGTATTTAATTCCACTTTTTCTTCTTTTTCAAAAATTTTTATTAAATTTTCGTGAAGAATTTTAACACTGCTTTCTATATATTCCTCGTGTGCCAAATTAATAATATCATCTGATGACATATTTGCATAGTTTCTTATACGTCTTTTTGCACGTTCAAGTGAATTTTTTACAGATTGTTTTTTGTCTAACTGTTCATAAAATTCCAATTGCCTTATTAAATCTTTTAATGTTACTATTCTGTTCCTGTTTAATTTAACACTGGTTCTTCTCTGAATAATATCCTCAATAGGAATAACATTATCGGGATAATAATTTTGATAATACAAATCATCAGAAAATCTTGAATCATCATTGTCGTCATATTCGGGGTTGACTTCCTCTTGAACTTCAAATTGCATAGGATCAAGACCTACAAGAACATTAGATTTTAATTTTAATAAAACAGCAAGGAAAAATAATGCTCTGCCGCTTAATCGTAAATTATTTGATTTACTTTCTGCTATATGCATCATATATTTATCTGCAATATCAGCTATATCTATATTCCAAGGGTCAATCTTTCCTTGTTTTGCCATTTGAACAAGTACTTCAATTCCGTCAAGTTCTTCTGAAGGTGTATCAATAATTGAATCAGGATTAAATCCTAAATCTTTTTTATAAGATTCAGTTGAACTTTGCATATAAAAATTGTTAGTATCCTTTGGATTCAGCATTTATTTAGTCCCTAAATTTGACACCTGTTACACGAGTTTTTCCATGTTCTTTTTGAGTTACACCTATTGTCCTATTAGCTGATTCTATCATAGGTTTTCTGTGACTAACTACTATAAATTGCGTATTTTTTGCCTGCTGCTGAATAATATCCGCCAAACGTTCGACATTTATTCCGTCTAAATTTGCATCAACTTCGTCCAGTGCATAAAACGGGGCAGGAAGATATTTTTGGATTGCAAAAACTAAAGCTAAAGCGGTAAGTGATTTTTCACCGCCCGACATAGCACCGAGTTTTTGTTTTTTCTTATCCCGGGGTTGTGCTTCTATCGTTAATCCGCCTTCAAAAGGATTTTCAGGATTTTCAAGCATTAAAGTTCCTTCACCTTCTGACAATCTTCCAAAAATATCTTTAAAATTTTCATTTATGTTATTGTAAGTTTTCATAAATGTTTCTTTTTTTATTTGTTCATAACCGTTCATTTTTTCTAAAATCTGTTTGCGTTCATTTGTTAAAGTGGCTATTTGATTTTTCTTTTCTTCCTGTCTTGCTTTTACTTCATCATAAGCTTGTATTGCAAGCATGTTAACAGGTTCCATTTCCTCCATTTTCTTTTGAAGTCTTTGGATTTTTGTTGTGATTTCTTCCGTTGATATTTCTGTCGGTACAAGAGCATTAATATCAATTTCATTTTCTTTTAGTTCTTCTCTTATTTCTTCCAGTTGAGGTTCTAATTCACGTCTTCTTGATTTAAATGCCTCTACCTGCTCTGAAATTTTTTCTATTTCATTTGATATTTTATTTTTTTGCGTTTCCGTATTTAATAATTCTTCTTGAATTAAATCTCTTTGCTGCTGCAATTGTACAAGTTTTTCACCTAATTGTTTAATTTTTTCTTCTAACTCTGATGATTTAACTTCAATTTCTTTTATTTCGTCTGCATATTTAACTTTATCCTGCTGTGCAATTTCGTTATCTTTTATGAGTCTTTGTATTTGTTCTTCTTTTGCTTTAATTAATTCTTTATTGAAATCAATATCTCTGTTTGATTCATTTATTTCATTATTGCATTTTAAAATTTTATTCTGGTATTCTTTTATTTGATTTTCAATTGAAGCAGTCATTTCTTTGAGTTTCTTGAGCTCGCCTTCTGTCATTTTGCCCTCAATTTCAGCAATTTTATCTTGAAGGACAAGCATTTTATCATTTAAATCAACTAACTTTTCTTCATATTTTTCAAGTTTCTTTTCAAGATTTTGAATTTTAGGTTCATTTTCTTGTATTGTCTTAGTATATTCTTCAATTTTTTGTTCATTATTTTTTGAATTATTGTTAAGATTATTCAATTCGATTTTTGCGCTGTTTAAAGCCGTCATGGTATTTGAATAATTTGTTCTTATTTTTTCCTGCTTGGCTTCAAGTTCTGTTTTTTTCTTTTCAAGAGATGCATATTGATTTTGAAGCTCGGAAAAACGAGATTTATACTTAGTAAGTTCTTCATCCTGATTTTGGCTGAATTTTAAGCCTGTATTCTGCCTATCTCCGCCGGTTATGGCGCCTGACTTTTCAAAAAGACTGCCGTCCAATGTAACCAAACGATATTTACCCATTAATCTTTTAGCACTGTCATAATCTTCAACAATTAAAGTTTCACCCAATGCATAATAAAATACGTCTAAATACTCATCATCAAAGTCAAGCAGGTTAACGGCATAATCAATAACACCTTTTTCTTTTGGCATTTTCAAACTGTTTGGTGCTTTTCTCATTTTGTTTAAAGGTAAAAATGTAGCAGTTCCTGCCCTTGCGGATTTTAAATAATCAATGCAGACTCTTGCCGTATCTTCATCATCAACAACAATGTTTTTCATTCTTCCGCCCATGGCAACTTCAAGCGCAGTTGAATATTGTTTATCAACGCTGCCTAATTGTAATAAAGGAGCATGCACTCCTCTTATTTTTGCTTTTAAAACAGAATCAATGGCTCTACCTAGATTTATTTCTTCATATGCACTTTTTTGTGCTTCAATAATAAGAATTTTCTTCTGTGCTGCTTGAATGTCATATAATAAATCCGACATTTCATTTTTGTTTTTGTCCAGATTATACATTATATTTTGCTGTGCAAGTTTATAATCCCCCAGCTCTTTAGTAAGTTCTTCAACTTGAAGATTTAAC